>JAGHBZ010000035.1 GCA_021160705.1 Candidatus Sumerlaeota bacterium | reverse complement strand
GCTAAAAGGAGGATTTTCAATTATTTACACTCTCCTGACAATCAAATTCTGCCCTCCAAACGCAAAATCTGGGTTAATTTCTTAGAACAGAGAGAAAACCATAGTGCACAGGCTTCCTCTTGATACTGGAGATTATGGTTGAACCCACCGTGACCTTCCGGACCAATCCTGAAGATATCTACAATGCCTCCTAATTTTTCAATCGTGCTCTTTGACTTCTGCATATCTTCTATCCGATTATTGTCACGTTTTCCTGCCCAGAGATAAAAGTGCTGTCCGGCAATGGGTTTGTTGCCATATTTTCCGGAAAGAAGATCTCGCATTATAGAAAGGTTATTACCAATACCGCCAGATGAAGCAATGAATAGTTTGAAGTAGCCTTTTCCTTCATTTTTATCTAAATGTGCGAAGACAGCGCATTGTGTGCTTGAGCGGCTGAAACCTGACCAGGCGCATTCGTCTTTAGTAATTCTATATCGTTTTGCCAGATATTCCAGACCAGCATTAATCAGAGCGTAGGTGTTTCGAGCGTCTTCAATATATTTAAATTTAGGTTTACCTTTTAATGTGCGTTTATTCGTTGCCCAACCCCATTGGACAGAGAGTATGCCGAACTTATGTTTTTTTGCAGTATCCAGAAAATTTGAAAGATGGCGGTATGCATTGCCGTTAGTTCCGTGCATTACGACAAGCACTCGCCGTTTTGGAAGCTCCGAAAAGTTCTCAGGAACCCAGTAGACCATAAAAGGTTTTCTGCCCTTCAGAATCAGCGTCTTTGCTCCAGCATCAATCACTTCTTGGTAAATTTCAGGGTCGCTTTCTGCGATTCCCGACAGGTCTTTTTTGGATTCAAGCAACTCGCCTGCATACACTGGTGGATGAAAGCAAGGAACAAGCAGTAAGATGAGGCTTTGTAAAATAATTAAGACCGCTGACCTATTCATTACATTTTCCTTTCAGGCAACCGAGCACTACCCGCCGCCGCTATGAAGACTCAAGAGACGTGCACTCAGGGGTAATGCCCTGCCTTGGTATAAATTTTTTCTCATACTAAGCCACCGAGATGCGGGGTTCTTTTATTTTGCAATTTCAGCACTCGCATTTGCCAGCATCATCGGGCTTACTCTTTGTTTATCCTCAGCCACAGATTAGCACGGAAGCACACAGAATAATCACATAATTCAAAACTTTCCACATTTTGTCGCTTGTGTGTGACTATCTGTTTTCTACTTAACTATAATGCAAAGAGAACACTTCCTAAATAGAATAATTCAGGTTTTAGTGTCAAGCCGGGTTTTGAGCCTTGCTTTTCCACTGGAACAGACTCGCAAAGATAGAAAGGGCATAGGATACACTTAAAAACTTTCAGCACATCTCCTGTTTTTTTCACTTGAATTATTTCAGATAAGTCATAATACTCACCTGATAATAACAATTTTATATTCTATGTCGGAGGTCTGATGATGAAATTTTTTCTTGATACTGCAAAGGTTGAAGAAATTAAAAAAGCCAAAGCTATGGGTATTCTTGATGGCGTGACGACTAATCCTACCCTGGTCGCAAAGACTGGCAGGAAATTTGATGAAGTGGTCAAAGAAATCATTGAACTCGTTGATGGTCCCATCAGTCTGGAGGTCATCTCCACCAAGACTGAGGGAATGATAAAAGAAGCTCAGGAGCTTGCCAAACTATCACCAAATGTCGTCATTAAAATTCCTTTAATTCCTGATGGGCTGGTGGCTGTCAGGCAACTCAAGGAGCTGGGTATCCGAACAAATGTGACGCTATGTTTTACAGCCACTCAGGCGCTTCTGGCTGCTAAAGCCGGGGCGTCGTATGTCAGCCCATTTATTGGCAGACTGGACGACATCAGCTCCTTTGGTATGAATATCGTCAGCGATATAAAAACTATCTTTAACAATTATGGCTATGAGACAGAGATAATCGTTGCGAGTATTCGTCATCCGATACACGTGCTTGATGCAGCGCTTATTGGTGCAGACATCGCCACCATTCCATATAGCGTTTTTGAAAAACTGGTAAAGCATCCTTTGACCGATATTGGTATTGAGCGATTTCTTGCGGATTGGGAGAAAGTCCCGAAAGAATGAGTATTTCTATTGAGGCACTGAGTGTTTAGCCAGATGCTAGATTTCTCAGACACACCGAATTGAGCAATTATCCTGCGTAGAAGAGCAAAATATATCATCGGCATTGACGTTGGCACTGGAAGTGTCAGAGCAGGGATATTTGACCTGAAAGGGAAACGAGTAGCCCTCTCTGTGAACCCTATTAAGCTATGGCGACCTACACCTGATTTTGTTGAGCAGAGCTCCGAGAATATCTGGCAATCGGTCTGTAAAACAGTAAGAGCAGCTTTGACCAGCGCTCAGATTCGTCCTGAACAAATCATAGGGCTTGGGTTTGACGCCACGTGTTCTCTGGTGGTACTTGATAAAGAAGGACGCCCCATCACAGTATCCCCGACCGGCAATCCTGAACAAAATATAATTGTCTGGATGGACCATCGGGCAGTTGAGCAGGCACGCCGAATTAATGCCACACATCATCGTGTGCTTCGGTACGTTGGTGGAAGAATCTCACCAGAAATGGAACCACCAAAACTCTTATGGCTCAAAGAGAACCTCCCGGAGACCTTTCACAATGCCGGTTTTTTCCTTGACCTGACTGATTTTCTTGGGTTCAGGGCAACTGGCGATGATACGCGCTCACTATGTACAACAGTATGCAAATGGATGTATCAGGGACATTTGTCGCCCGCTCGGGGAAGTGACTCAATCGGGCGATGGGACAACTCATTCTGGGAAACTATCGGGTTGCCGGAGTTCGTAGATGAACACTACGAGCGCATTGGCACACGGGTTAGACCTATGG
>JAGHBZ010000387.1 GCA_021160705.1 Candidatus Sumerlaeota bacterium | reverse complement strand
TCATCATCCTTGACGTATGTATCAATCACATTTGTCAAAGTAGTCCAGGAGGGTGTCCAGGGTTTTATACTTTGAACCAGACTGCTCCCCATCAGCACCAGAAGAAGTATAATCAACACTGAGTATCGGACACCTCGCCAGCGTATCTTCAGAATCCCTGCACTGAGTAGTATACTGAATGGAACAAGCGAAATGATTACATAACGCACTAAAAAGAAAATCCTGAACCCTGCTATAGAAATTAGATACATAATCGCAGGAGGAAGAATCCCGATGCATACCAATAACATAAGTGCAAATTGTTCTTTTTGTCCTTTCCATTGTTTAATGTTAAAAATCAAAATGGTCACAGCAAGCACTGCACTTAATGTCCACATCCACCAGCTCTCGTGAAAGGCTATCATATAGTAAATAAAGGTGATAAGAAAACAGCGGAGAATGTCCAGTGGGTGAGATGCGGGAACCCACGCAAGACTGAAATCCGCAAGCACTATCTGCTGAACCGCAATCCAGATTACCGGTGAAAGAAACACCACGCCTATACCCACGGCAATAAGGACATTCCGAAGCAACTGTCGGCGACCAGATAAGAGTGCGTAGAGCAGTACAAACAATACCTCAGAAATACAATAAAATACCGATTGATATTTTATCGCCAGATTGAATGCGAGTAGCAATCCATAACCACCCCAGCGAAGAACAGTACCTTTTCGTAATGCTGAAAGTAGAACGAGAGTCTCAGCAGTCAACAAAGTGGTCTGCATTATGTACATCCGAAGTTCAAGTGAATAGCGAATGTGAAAAGGGGCAAGCGCTACAATCAGCGCAGAGAGCAATCCTATCTCACGACTAAGGAGTCTTCGTCCAAGCAAATAGCTCAGATAAATGCCACCTAACCCCCAGAGCACACTAAACATTCGTGGATGCAAAAGGGTCTCAGTGATAGAGAGCCAGGCTTTAAGGATGATGTAAAAAAATGGTGGTGCAGTGTAGTGAGGGGTTATCCTCCACAAAACCTTGAGAGGAATCCTTGAGGCAAAAATGGTAAACAATTCATCATACCACAGGTCATTGGCTCCGAGCAAGACCAGCCGGAATGCTCCACCCAATATAAGCACGAGTACCAGTATCCACCGTGCAGTACTGCGGGATAACTGCTCCTCATAAGTACATAATTTCTTGGGATAAGAATTATGGCTGATAGGTACAGAATGGTTCTGCATCAAGGTAATCTCCTGAGTGAGCGTATGCCCGAGCACGACACCCCCCGCAGAGCTCCACAAAAGGACACTCCCTGCATTTCCCCTTGAGCAAAGAATAGTCCCTGAGCCTCCTGAACACTTCGGAGTGTTCCCAGATGTCTTTGAGTGATTGTTGTTTGAGGTCTCCAGCAGTAACAGGAAGATACCCACAGGGGAACACCAGTCCACGATGCGAAATAAAACAGACGGATATTCCTGCCAGACACCCTCTTGTGAAACGAATCAGCTCAGAATTACCTGCAGGAATGCCCCTGGTTCTTTGTGTATTCCGCTCGCTCAATCGCCCGCTTCTTTGACTGACGATACGATAATAATGCGGCGCACAGGTCGCTCGGGTCTCCAGAACATTCTGATGCTGAACTGAAAGCTCGTAAAACCTGATTAGCGACTCCTCATATTCTTCAGGCGAGAGCATCTCCTGCGGTGCAATCTCCAGCCCACACCCCACCGGTACCAGCATAAATAAATGAAGTGCATCAACGCCAAGTTGCACTGCCAGAGCAAACATCTTCGCCATTTGATGGACGTTGTGTCGAGCGACTGTAAAATTTATTTGTGTGGATACTCCGAGATTAACAAGATTGGTGATTCCACTAACTGCTTTTTGAAAAGTCCCTTCCAGCCCGCGAAACGAATCGTTCACCTCTGCAGTTGCACCATCAAGACTCACTGCTACGCGTTTCACACCGCTGTCCTTAATGCGACGTGCAATGGAGCTGTCTATGAGTGTCCCATTGGTCGCTAAGGCAAGGGGTATCGCATATTCGCGTGCATAACTTATGATGTCGAATATCTCGGGATGCAGTAAAGGTTCCCCACCACTTAATACCAGAACTGGTCTACCGAGCTCAGCTATATCTTTGATGATTTGTTTTGCTTCCCGGGTGTTAAGGTCAAATTGTGCAGAGTCCTTGCCAGTCTCAAGTCGTCTACAATGCCGACAATGGAGATTACAGGCGACCGTAGTCTCCCAGAAGACCAGACGTAATGTAGGCGTAACATCGCATTTTTTTGCCTGGCTCATTGTTAAAAGATGGTACAGAACACCATATCCGTATCACATATATTATGCTTCACTGCAAGTATATCGTAGTATTAATTTCCCTTTCTAATTAAAGCAAAAAATCACACCGTTTCTGAGTTATCCTGGTCACCGGGTTTCCTTATTAATACACTTTTTCTATAAGGAGACCAGGAAGCCAGGAGATAGCGCCCTTTTCTTAAGCATAGCCTTTTTTGATTTTTAGCTCGCCTCAGCAGGGGTCTATGACAAAACAAGGAGGCTATCAAAGAACACCACGTCATTGCAAAAAAACGCCTTACGCACAGATTCTATTTTCGCAACAGAGCACATATACTACATAAGCGAGGCGAACAAGATTGTTGCAAATGTCCGTATCAGACCCTGCTCTTCGCCTTCCTTGAAGCTCTGCTCAATCTGATTTATTGTCCGTTGAGCATCATCATAGAGGGAGGGGTCGTTGATGAGCTTACCCAGTGAGCCTTTACCCTGATTTATTTTTTCTGAGATTTCAGTAAAATTGTCTACGCCTTTTTCAACTTTTGGCAATGTTCGTTCAAGGCTCTCCATAATATTACTCATTTTGTTCTGTTGTGTGTTCAAAAATGTTTTCGTATTATCTGCCACCTCACGGATACTCTCAAGCGTTGCATTGAGTTCCTTATGCAACGACTCATCATAAAGCAATTTACTCAGAGTTCCTTTTCCGGTTCTGATGTCAGTGGCTATTGTATTGACCGACTCAATCATATCACTCAGGTTGGTGTACATCTCATCATCACTGAGCAACTTAGCAATGGTGCCCTCGCCATTACGCATATCATTAATCAGTGCAGTCAACTCATCGCCGAGTTTGCTGAGTTTTGGAGAGAATTCTGCAAACGATTTAGTTGCCTTAGATAAGTTTTCCTGATTCTCGTCTATCATAGTGATGATTTTCTCAGCTACACGTTTTTGATTCCGGTCAAGCGAGTTCAGAAGGTCTCTGGCATCTTTGCTTATATCCCCTGCTGTCTCTATTATCGTGTTAATGTCTGGAATATGCTCGGTGGGAATCTGGTCTCCGGGCTTAAGTACTTCCTTCGCTTCACCATACTGGATATGCACATAATATTGTCCCAGGATACTTTTATAGTAAATTGCCGCCTTGCTATCTACCGGCAACTTATACTTATCCTCGCCAGAGACTAACATATCTACCCTGACCTTCCCGGTACGTTTATCAAAATCTATTTTAGTTACTTTACCAATCCTCACGCCCATTAACGAGACTGGTGCTGCCTCCTCCAGTGCCTTCACATCATCAAAATATGCCGTGAGTTGATAAGGGGATTTTATTTTTTCTGGCGTGGGTTTCAGAGAAAACCAGATTAATATTATAATCCCTACAATACAAAAAATACCTACTTTTACCACTATGGACTTTTGTTGTTCCATTGTTCCGTCACCTCACTTATGAGATTTTAAGTATTCAATCTATGAAGGAATTCTTTAACGACTGGCGTTGGGCTGTGCTTAAACTCCTCGGGTTTACCACTTTCAATAATTACGCCCTTATGGAGCATACAGACGGTATCTGCAATTTTGAATATGCTCTGGAGGTCATGAGTGACGACGATAGTCGTCACGCCCAATCGTTTGTTCAAATCCATTATCAGAGTATCAATATTCTCAGCCATTGGTGGGTCAAGCCCGGCAGTTGGCTCGTCGTATAAAATCATATTTGGATTTAATGCAAGCACCCGTGCAATGGATACGCGTTTACGCATCCCACCACTTAGATGTGATGGCATCTCATTTTCTTTTCCTTTCAGTCCCAGGAGCTCAAGTTTCTCAGCAACAATCTTCTCAATCTCACGCCGTGTCCCAATACGATGTTCTTTTAATGGCAAAGCGATATTTTCACCCACTGTCAACGAATTCAGCAACCCTCCAGTCTGAAATACCAGCCCTATTTTTCGTCTTAAAGGTAAAATCTGTCCCTCATTGAGTTTTGTAATATCAGTTCCATTCAAGTAGATTTCACCTTTATCCGGACGCAACAGACCGATAATCAACTTCAGCAGTACGCTTTTACCAGCCCCGGAACCCCCAACGATGACTGTTATCTTCCCCTGTTCAACAGAAAGATTTACTCCACGAAGTACGTGGTTGTCGCCAAAACTTTTGTATAGATGTTTTATGACTACATCCATATTAACCAAAAAACCTTCCTATAAAATAATCAGCGACTAAAATCATCGTCAGCGAAACGACCACTGCACGGGTGGTGGAGCGTCCCACGCCTTCTGCACCTCGTTGCGTGGTCAGTCCCATATAACAGGAGATTATAGAGTACATCGCACCAAACACCACTGTCTTGCTCAGCCCGAACGTGATGTCGCTAAACTCAAGGGCTCGAAATACATTATGCATAAATTGCTCGGAGGCAATTCCCAGTAAAGCACTACTCACAAGACTGCCACCCCAGATTCCGATAACCACCGCATACATAGTCAGGAGTGGTTGCATTAAAATCGTCGCCCAGAAACGCGGCATTACCAGGTACCGGACCGGATTAATTCCCATTGAGCGGAGTGCGTCTACTTCTTCATTGACGGTCATAGTGCCAAGCTCCGCTGCCATACCTGCACCGACCCTACCAGCTGAAATCATCGCTGTGATTACGGGTCCCATCTCTCGCATCATAGAAAACGCAACAATGGAGGCAACAATGTGCTCCAGCCCCAGCTCTTTCAACTCCAGTCCTGACTCCAGTGCGACAATCATACCCGTGAATAACCCTATAAGGCTCGCAAGCGGTAAAGTGTTGAATCCAACCTCCAGCATCTGCTTGAGTAGTTTATCCAGATTGCGTCCAACATACCGTACCTCTGCAATACTGGTGAAAAACAGCACCAGTATCCCTCCACTTGTCTCGAACAACTGGGCGAATATATCTTCAGTCTTTCGAAGAAGTGCAACCAAATGCGTTCTCCCTAATATATTATAATCTTTAATTCTGCATTATATATGTGGAAAAACCAGAGAATATCAAGCACTATGTGTTGAGATTATGAGCGTTTCTGTGCAAAAAAACGAGCAAGTAAACTCCTGGATTCATCAGCCATTACCCCGGCAATGACCTCCACAGAATGAGTGAACCCGGAACACTCAAGCAGACGGCATTTCGTTTCCACTGCACCCGATTTGAGGTTTGGTGCACCATAGACCAGACATTTTATTCGCGCCATAATTAGTGCACCTGCACACATTGGACACGGCTCAAGTGTGGTATAAAGTATGCACTGCTCCAGTCGCCAGTCGCCGAGCCGTTGGGCTGCCATACGAAGTGCCAGCAACTCTGCGTGTGCTGTCGGGTCACCGCTATGCTCACGCTGGTCGTGGGCACGGGCTATGATTTCGTCATTCAGGCGAACTACTGCTCCTACGGGCACTTCGTCATTCTCAAATGCCTTTTGCGCCTCTGACAGTGCTATCTGCATATATGTATTATGCTCCGACTCGCTCATTTTTCTTTCTTGCTTAGAATCAAGTCGTTGACTGTAGTAATCAGTGTACTCAGTCTGGCTTCTCGTTTATTTAATTCTCCAAGCAACGAACGCAATTGTTCTGCAGTTTGAATTGAGAGGCTCAATGAATATGTGCCATCTTCAAAGAACTCAGATGGCTGAAATCTAATCCCGGTAGGCAGCTTTAGTGCCCGCATCAGGCTATGAAACTTTTCCTCCACACCACTCAACTCTGGATACCGCCAGCTCCTTAGCACTCGCCTCACGTCTTCTACCTGTTTTGGTAGTCTCTGCGATGAGTTTAAGATTTGTGCTATCTCCTGACGATTAAGTAGCTCAGTTATCTTTATATCGTCACGCCGACTGATTTCATAAAGCAAATGCAGGAACTCTCTACGAAGATTAACCCCTAACTGGAGTCGCTCACTCAGTTTGACAAACGCACGCTGTTCTGCACGTGTCATTTTTGAAAGCACCAGGACTTCTTTTAAGGAGATACTCTCCGAGACCGCCAATTTTTTTACTGGCTCACTGGCAGTTGCCAGCACCAGGTAACGACGAAGTAGCTCATACGATTTTGACACACCAAGCAGGGGCATATATTGTTTACGAGTTTGTTCAGCACCAAAGACATCCACTAATTTTTTCAACCAGTGTGCTTTTTCAACCGGGTTAAAAGAGCGATGTGAGAGGTTGTCATAAAATGCAAGAAGCAGGTGTTCCTTTACAGGTTCTTTCTCTGTTGCCACAGGTTGCAACACATAAGCGTCCAGCTCCGGGTATCTCAATTTTTTGCAGGCGGCGACACGTCGCCATCCGCAAATTATTCTGAATCGTTTATCCCTCCCAGGGTTCACCTGCTCTAATATAGGCGGATTAATCAATCCGACGGTCTTGATAGAGTTCACCAGCTGTGCAGGTGGCTTTAAAGGATATGTCCCCACATAGCAAAGGTCGTTAAAATCGATATGCTTGATTCGTATAGACTTTAATATTACGCGCATTACTCTCTCAATAAGATAAAATCATAATACCGGTCGAATAGGAACGCCCTGTTGGGCTAAATACTCTTTGGCTTCTTTTATTGTATATTCACCAAAATGAAATATCCCGGCTGCGAGCACGGCATCGGCTTTTCCGATGGTCAGAGCCTCATAAAGATGATGTAGATTCCCTGCACCGCCAGACGCTATAACAGGTATATTCACTGCATCAGCGACCCGGGCAGTGAGCTCCAGGTCGTAACCTTTTTTAGTGCCATCACAGTCCATACTGGTCAGCAGGATTTCGCCAGCACCGAGCTCTTCTACCTGACGTGCCCACTCAATGGCATCCAGCCCGGTAGGTGTTCTACCCCCGTGAGTGAACACCTCCCACCAGAGTTCTTTAGTCTCTCCCTCTTCACGCCATCGGCGTTTAGCATCAATTGCTACCACTATACATTGCGAGCCGAATCGTTTTGAGGCTTCTCGGACCAGCTCAGGGTTATTCACCGCAGCAGTGTTAAGCGAGACCTTATCAGCCCCGGCTCGGAGCATAGTGTTGATGTCTTCCACAGAACGCAGTCCACCGCCAACTGTCACTGGCATAAATGCAACCTCCACTGTGCGGTACACCACGTCTACCATAATGTTGCGTTGTTCATAAGAGGCTGTGATGTCGAGAAAGACCAGCTCATCTGCACCAGCGTCGTTATACGCTTTTGCTGCCTCCACCGGGTCGCCTGCGTCACGGAGATTTACAAAATTTACACCCTTGACCACCCTGCCGTCTTTTACGTCCAGACACGGTATTATTCGCCTTGTTAACATTGGATATACTCACTCCTCATTAAATG
>JAGHBZ010000459.1 GCA_021160705.1 Candidatus Sumerlaeota bacterium | reverse complement strand
GGGGAGGGATAGTGCGGAGAAGTTGAGCTACGGAATGATTGCGGGAGGCATAATTCGCCTAAATCGCATAAGTGGACATAGGGAGTTAGGGGAGTACGTGAGGCAAAAGAGACAAAATTTCAATTTCAAAGAACAAGAGCAAAAAAATCTTGCAAACACAGCCTGAGACAGAGGAGGATAGAGTTTAGCGGAATGCCTATGAGGATCGAGCCATTTTCCACCACTTTTGGGACACCACCTATTCACGATGATTAATATTGATGAAATAGGAAAGGCATTTAGTGATAGATTTGGTCACGCGCCTGAGCTCATTGCCCAGGCGCCCGGACGCGTAAATCTGATTGGAGAACACACGGATTATAATGGCGGATTTGTGCTACCAGTGGCGATTGAACACAGGATATATATGGCGGTCTCAACGGCTGGAGATAATGTACTGAGATTTTATTCAATGAATTTTCAGGAAGAGTATCGCACTATAATTAAAGACCAGCCACTGAGAAAAGCAGTATCCGTGGACTGGGCAAATTATTGTATTGCTGTAATTGAAGAATTACGGCAGACTGGCATTAAAATACCCGGGTTGGAGGTCGTTATACAGGGTAACATACCCATTGGTCGGGGACTATCCAGTTCTGCCGCTCTGGAGATATGTACCGGAGTGTCACTACGAGAATTGCTTGATTTAAATATCCCGGATAAGGAGCTGGCGCTATTGTGCCAGAGGGCAGAGCACAGTGAGTATGTGGGTGTAGAATGTGGGGTAATGGACCAGTTCGCCAGTCTCCTTGCGCAGAAGGAGAGAGCACTGTTTCTTGACTGTTACACGCTGGAGTATAAGACAGTGCCATTCCCGGTGGAGCAGGCAGAAATTATCATCTTTGATAGCGGAGTGAAGCGTGAGCTTGTGGAGACTGAATATAATCAGCGACGTGAGCAATGTGCTGAGGGATTAAGACTTGTCCGGCTCGCTTTGAAGAAAGATATTCCGACATTACGCCATTGCTCTCCGGAGGAGTTTGAGTCAATCCAGTCGCTAATCCCGGAGCCTGTACGCAGTAGAGTTCGGCATGTTATAACGGAAAATCAACGAGTCCTTGACTCGGTCAGGGCACTGGAGCAGGGAGATATGAATGCATTCGGGCAGAGTCTCAATGAATCTCACGCAAGTTTGCAGAAGGATTATGAGGTGAGTTGCGAGGAACTTGATACCATCGTTGAGACTGCTCAGGAGAGCAAATATGTGTTTGGGGCACGGCTGACTGGCGCAGGATTTGGTGGTTCTGCCATCGCTATTGCTCAACCTGAAAGTGTCAATGAAGTGATTAACAAAGTAAGCAAGGTCTATGAGGGGAGGTATAATCGTGTCCTAAGATACGAGCTCACAAAACCAGCCCCGCCCGCTTCAGTACTCCATTACTCCATACGGTGAGCGGTTAGTCGGTTTGGTCGGTTAGTCGGTTTGGTCGGTTAGTCGGGTTGGTGGAGAATTCTAAAGTCCTTTGATGTTGACGATGAAATTGGTGCGCTCAACCAGGAGGGACTCAAGCTGGCGAATATTTTTTTCAATCACACGGAGTCGTTCAGCAAGCAGGACTGAATCCGAAGAGAGAGTTTTTTCCTCATCCGGGGAAAGTAAACCATCAAGAGCCTTAACCGTCTCAAGTAGTTTCAGGTCAAAATCATAGAGAGCACTGAGTTCCTGCTCTTTAATTTTCACAGCGTCAAAAAAACCCGAATACCCATAGCCTGCAAGCAGGGTTTTATCGGCAACAGTCTCCAGACGCCGATACAGGTTATCAATGTCATCCAGAAGGTCAAGTCTACCTGTATTTGTCAGAGGTTTGGAAAGATTACGAAGTTTGTGCATAAACGAGCGGATGATATTAGCCACATAAGTGCGAAGTGCTTTATCCACTTCGCGGCGGCGTTCTCGCTGACGATAACTCCGATAACCCGGAATGACCTCCACAATCCGCTCAAGGATATTCTGCTCTCGTTCTACCTGTTCACGAAATTTATCATCCATATCACACCTCTCATTCGGCAAGTCCGTTGAGTAAGATAAATAGGATTATTCCTCCATTCCAACCACGTGTACGAGGTTAAAATAAGGTAGCAGGACTGCAAGCGCAATAAATATAACCACAAATCCCATAAAGATGATGAAAATAGGTTCAATAATTGCTGTCAGCCCACGTAAAGAGGCTTCAACATCCGTCTCATAAAAATCAGCGATTTTATTCAGCATCACATCAAGGGAACCAGCCTCATCACCGATGGCAATCATATCCACCACCAGTTCAGGGAATACGGGATTTTCGCGCAAAGGAGCATCAATCTTGCCGCCCTCTTCCACAGATTTATAGGTTTTTCGGAGTGCGTCAGCAATAAGCATATTCTCAGAAGTTGATGCCGCGAGATTAAGTGCCTCCAGCAATGGGATACCCGCTGAGAGCAAGTTCCCTGTAGTGCGGGTGAATCGGGCAACATTAATTTTAGTATTTATTGGACCCATCACTGGTAGACGCAACTTAAGGAAATCAAAAGTCCATTTACCAGCAGGTGTACGACTCCAGAGCAATAAAAGCACTATGATAGCAAGTATAATAGGGACATACACAAATGGATAGCTACGGACAAAATTAGAAATTGCCAGTACGACCTGAGTGATTCCGGGTAAAGCTACCTCCTGAGATTTATAGACCTCCTCAAAGCGAGGAATGGCAACGGTTAAAATGACGACAATCACACCAATTGCAACGCAAAAAGAGACAATGGGATAGGCAAGGGATGAGATAATTTTTTTCTTAATGTCAGCCTTTCTCTCCAGTATGTCAGCGAGGCGTTTGAGAGAACTGTCGAGAATACCGCCGAGTTCTCCGACACGAACAACTCCGATAAAAAGCGGAGAAAAGACCTTCGGAAAAGCAGAAAGTGCAGTGCTAAGGCTCTGACCTTCCTCAACTTTTTCAGTGACTTGATGAATCACTTTTTGCAGTCGCGGATGGTGTGTACGTTCACTGAGGATTCTTAAACTTCGTACCAGAGGAATTCCAACATCCAGTAATGTAGACAATTGACGACAGAAGATTGCCATATCCCTGATATTTGGCGGAAAGATGCCAATCTCTTGCGTCAGAATACCCCGTTTCTTCACTGTTCGTGCTTCAAGGGGTGCTTCTTGAATCGGCTCAATCTTTATGACGCGGTCTGCCGAATCTTTATTTTCTATTTTTTCTTTATTGGACTCATTCATTTTTCTCGCTCCCTTTCAAGTATATTGGTAAAGGGTTTATTTATCTCTCTATGTCAGGTAAATATTCTCAAGTACCTCTTCTGGAGTAGTAATGCCATCCAGCACTTTCCTTACTCCATTTGCCATCAGGGTTGTCATACCTTTTTTTATCACTGTATCAAATATCTTGTGTTCCGGGGTCTTCTCGACAACCAGATTTCTAATCTCGTCATCCATAACCAGGATTTCAAATACCCCGGTTCGCCCATAATACCCAGTATTCAGACAGTAGTCGCAGCCCTTGCCACGATAGAGTTTATGATGTGTATCAGGAGAAAGCCCAAGTGCGTCAAGAGTACCTTTATCCGGGGTAAATGATGTCTTACATTTAGGGCAAATCTTGCGGACAAGGCGTTGCGTAATGACCGCAATCACTGCACTACTGGTTAAAAACGGAGAGACCCCCATCTGAATCAGTCCGTTAAGGGCACTCACAGTGCGATTGGCGTGCAGGGTACTGAAGACGAGATGCCCGGTCAGGGCTGCACGAACAGCAATTCGTGCGGTCTCGCTGTCACGAATCTCACCCACCATAATCACGTCAGGGTCCTGCCGCAATATCGCTCTTAGACCATTGGCAAAGCTCAGATTAATATTGTAGTCCACCTGAACCTGATTGATACCATCTAACTGATACTCCACCGGGTCTTCAATAGTAACGATATTTCGTTCCATACTATTGAGCAATTGTAGAGCGGAATATAATGTAGTTGTTTTTCCACTTCCAGTAGGTCCGGTCACCATAATCATTCCATAGGGTTTACGAATCAAATCAGCCATTATCTTCTGGTGTTCTTTATTCAGTCCGAGGTCTGCGAGTCCCTTTAATATTGTGCTTTTCTCAAGGATTCGCAGAACCACTTTTTCGCCGTGACTGACAGGGAGTGAGGATATACGGAAATCAAAGAATTTCCCTTCCACGTTCAGACCAAAATGTCCATCCTGGGGACGGCGACGCTCAGTCACATCCATATTTGAAAGAACCTTTATTCTGCTAATCAAGGGTAGCTGCATTTCTCTCGGGATGCGCATAATATTCTGTAATTTCCCGTCTATTCTGAATCGCACCCGAAGACCATCTCTCATCGGTTCAAGATGAATATCAGTGGTACGTGATGCAATGGCAAACTCAATCAAAGAGTTTGCGAGTTGAACCGTTGATTGGCTATCCACAAGGGTTTGAATTCTACGAAGGCGGGGCTTTCCGAAAGCTACCACTCCTTCTCTTTCACGTGTTTCCCCAGGTAGTTTCTCTTCTCTGACTTTTCTGGGGGCGGCGACTGGGGGGTGTTCCTCTTTACCATAGACAATGGTCTCTGGGGTCTCGGGCTCAGGTTCTCTGGGCTCTTTTCTTTCAGGAGTCAAAACCTGAATGATTTTATTCATTACCTCCTCTTGTGGAGCAAAATACGGCAGTACATATTTTCCTGTTAAAATAGAAACTGTATCTGCCAGTGTCATCAGCAGAGGGTCAGGCATAGCACTGATTATACGGTGGTCATCTATTCCGAGTGGCAGGAATAATTCTCTTCTCACAAATGCCTCTGGGAAAGCTGAAATGCTCTCTTTCTCTATCTTGGTCTCACGAAGATTAACTGTAGGAAGATACAATCCTTTCAAAATAGACTCAAGTAACTCAGCAGGCTGAAGCTTCTTCATAGCAATCAAAATCTCGGCAATGGGTGTGTTGGTCTTCTCGTGCTGAGTTATGATTTCACTGGCATCACTACTGGTGAGGAGTTTGTTATACTTCAGGATTTCCATTGATAGATTAATCCTATTTGTTCGGGCAAACTTATTATCAGCTCGCTCCACTACCCGCGAAATGATTGCCGGGGTGATAATCTCGCGTTCTAATAAGGCATTGTAGGAATCTTCACCAAGTCGGTGAATAATATCCAGAGCCTCTTCTGCCACCTCATCAGAAATTAAATTATTACTGCGGATTATTTGAATTAATTCTTCGGGCTCGGGTCGGTGCTGATTGAGGATAGTCTGCATCTCACGGTAAGATATTCTGACTGGCTGACCCATTGCCAGTTGAATCTCACGACGACGAGCTTTCCCAAAAGGAAGTTTAATCTCCATAGTAAGCAGGTCACGGTAAGTTTTGAGACTGAGTGCGTCAGAGGTAAGTATCTCACCCAGGCTTTTACCTTCGCTCAGTATCTTCTTCTGATACTTTTGCCAGGTCACATCGTCAATAAAACCTGCATCCTTAAAAATAACTGCTAATCTTATACTGGCATCTCTCATTGTTCTCTGCTCACCTTTCCCAGCCTTATTTTTGATAATGAGACGACTCCTTTTCGGAGACCTTTCGTGTTTACCAGGTAAGTTTTTTGTGCTTTGTGCACAATGCCACCCACAGGGTAATTAACAAAAATGGTTGTCCTCGCATCGCCCTCTTTATAGCTCAGACCCAGCTGGGAATACAATTCGCTCGCCTCAGAGAGTGGTTCAATATGGAGATTAATAACGTTTGATTGCAGGTTAAAATGCATCTCTTCAGGTTTGGTAATCTGCTGGTTCCAAAAAACCTGCCTCAGTTTATCTAAACCACTATCCAGCAGAACAGAGAGCTCAGCCCTGATTTTATCATTACCAAACCTATCATATAAAATTCGTGCGGTCACGGCGACTGTGGCAACCATAACAAATATTGTCGCAAGCACCCCTAATGCCGCTATCAGGACAAATCCTTTTGTCTTCTTTTTCATCACCTGTGTCCTGTGTTCTCCAGTTTTGTTATATCAAGAATTAATCACTTCAATTATTTTAAAACCCTCACTGAGGAGGTTAATTGGAGCGGTTTTACCAGATGCTGTAAGTCGCTCACAGTAATGGTATATCTAATTAAAATCGGTCTCTCAGGTGGAGTAATCTCGTTGAGCCAGGTTATATTAAACCCATCCAGTTTGCTGGCGTAAGAGAAACGAATATTAGTTGCAATACGCGGCTCATTCAGTCCCAGCACAGAAGGTCTTGGTTCTTCCGCCTCTGAGCGTTCTCTCCGGAGCGGGCGATTTATCATTACAATACGGGTTCTTCCATTAAGAGACTGATTTTGAAAAGTACTCACCACCAAATTGCGTTTCTCTGTCCCCTCATACTCCACCCGGGCAAATTGAAGTTTTGCGTCTTTAAACATTTCTTCAACGTGATAAGCTGATTGTTCTGCAACCCAGGCATCAAGTGCACTCTCCAGTTGGTGGGCAATAAGCGTGGCTTCCTGCAACATAATTGCTTCAATATTGGCTTTCTTTGTTGCCAGATTAGTTGAGATAAACATCTGGAGGATGAGTCCAAGTACCATTATCCCGACTACCATAACCACCAGCAGTTCCACCAGGGTAATGGCTCTGTTCATTTTATGTAGGATACGTCTCTTATTCATTGTTCCCCAGGAGCAAAGACATAACTAAAAAGTGTTACAGACACATCTTTGACTCGTTTGCTCGAAACAGTTACCTCCAGCCGAAGCGAGTCTTCATCCAGCCCTTTCTGGTTAAGTCGCCAGTACCACAAAAAGTTCTGGTCTTCACTCACCGGCGCCGTCTCACTTTTATAAGTACCGTTATGTTTCTTGGCAAGAGAAAATAGACTCTCCGTCCCAGCAGACTGAAGTTCAGCCAATTTGCCTTTTGCCAGATATAGGGCTTTGGTCTTCAGTCTGGCTCGCCTCGCTACATTGTGTCCGGTAAAATATAAATCCAGTGCCCCGTAAATCCCAAATACTAACACTGCAAGTGCAATCACTACTTCAATAAAGGTGAATCCGTTTCTCTTTGACAAATGTCTCTTCATAGCGAGTTTTTTATCGGCAATAAATAATTTTTACTTTAATAAAAATTAAAAATCTTCTCCACCACGATGAATAAATCAACCACCAACTCCGTCTGAGTTAAAGATAGAATAATAAAAGTGAACAAACAAAGTCAACTTTCTTTCTGTTATAATTTGTATTTCTGGTGATTACATTTCATTAATAATCACCCTGATTAACTTAGCCAATTGAGGACCTGCTGAAGCGGAAGCCTGAATGACCTCTTCATGAGAGGTTTTCTTAAGAGGAATCTCTGCGAGCAGATTGGTGATGAATGAAATCCCAAGTACCTCCACACCGAGCGCAGCTGCAACATAAGCCTCTGGCAGGGTTGACATTCCGATAGCATCGCCACCACAGATACGAAGAAATCTGACCTCCGCCGGGGTCTCGTAAGAGGGCCCCGTGGTTGCTACATACACACCATTCCGCAAATGAATACCTTTTTTCTCTGCGAGAGCGTTGACGCGTTCTCGCCAGAGTTTTGAGAAGACATTTGACGCATCAAGACGTAACAGGCGTTCACTGAGATGAATATCACTGAATATGAAAGGACGAAACATCAGATTTACTGCCTCTGAGATGAGCATTAAATCTCCCACATTGAACTCCGGATTGAGCCCACCCGCTGCATTGGTGAGTATCAGTCGGGGAATATTTAATTCAGAAACCAACAGCGCAGAGAAGACCACCTGTTCAAGTGATGCACCTTCATACAGATGTTTTCTTCCGCTGAACAGAACAACAGAGTGTCCGTCAATTGTTCCGATGATAAGTGCACCCTTGTGTCCAACAACAGTGGGGAGAGGAAATTCTGGTATATCTTTATACGGAATGTGGTCGCTAATAGTGATAATGTTCGTTAATGGTTCACTCAGTCCTGAGCCAGCCACAATAGCGACTTCAGGCTGGGACTTCAATCTATTGAGTACAAACTCAACTGCGCTGTGCACTCCATCGTTGCCGTTATCTCTCTTTTGTGACGTAGATTGCATAATTCAAATCAGGGAAGCTCCGGCGTGGGTGAAGGCAAGGGTGTTACAGAGATTTCTTTAGCAGGAGAACGAGTAGTGAATGGCGATAAAGGTGGTAACGGTGAGGATTGTGGTGTCGTGGCAACTGGTGTGGGTGATGGAGTGGATGTGAATGGTGCTTGATAAGTCTTCTCGGGTATTAGAGTGGGGAGCGGTTCTAACATCTGCTGGTTTTGTATGGGCTTGAGTGCTGGGAGAGAGCCGGGGATTTTACTCGTGGATTTCTCTCCGGTCTGCGGGGTGGAAGGTTCTGAGGATATTAGTGGTGGTGATGGCAGTTCTTTCTGAGGGAGTTGCGATACTCTCCCGGTAATGCTCAGTAGAGAAGGTAAGTTCAGACTTGGTTGTTCTGCGGGTGATGTCGTGGTTTTTTGTGGTAGCGGTGCAAGTGGTTGCAATTCAGGCTGTTCGGAGAACGGGCTCGGCTTCTCCTGTATAGCCTCTCGTTCTGCCGGTAAACTCGGAGATATACTCTTCAATGCTGGTAATC
>JAGHBZ010000116.1 GCA_021160705.1 Candidatus Sumerlaeota bacterium | reverse complement strand
CACTGGGACTTGCCCGACCTGTCCTTCTGTCGCACCCGCTAAAAAAACGCAACATCGCGCTCTTGCTCGACCGCTCAGCAAGTATGAAGTCCATTGATAAAAACGGAAAGAGCCGACTTGACTCCGTCAAAAAACAAGCACTCGACATCATCTCTAATCTTAAGAAAAACGATACTTTGATGCTTATTGCCTTTGATAACTCTGCCAGTGTGCTTCAGGGATTTACTAACGACAAGAAACTCCTCAAACATCGCATTGATGAACTGAAGGCTACTGATAGGACGTCCAGATTGAACGAAACTTTATCTATCATCTCTTCGCTGTACAGGAAAAACCCACGTCTGGAGGTTATCCTGTTCTCGGATGGCAGAATAGATGACCTCCAGGATTTCAAAGCACCACTTCCACCAATTAATTACGTCAGGATTGGCGAGTCAGACTTTAATGTTGGCTTTACCCAATTTAGTATCAGGCGAAACTTTGAAAGCCCTCTGGACTTTGAGCTCTTTGCACAGGTGAAAAATTTTTCTGACCGAAAAATTACTTCATTTGTGGAACTCTTTGTAGATAACGTGTCCGTGGATATTAAAGAGGTAAAGCTTGCCCCTCAGAAGACCGCACCTCTCATCTTTAACGTCTCTTCTGAGAAACAGAAAAAGGTAATGCTTAAACTTGATGTAAAGGACGCTCTGAGTGTTGATAATACGTTGTATGGTGTCCTGCCTGAGTTTCACAAAACAAAAATACTACTCGTCACCAGTGGTAATTATTTTCTACAACAGGCACTCAATACTAATCCTCAATACGACGTTATGGTGCAGAAGCCTGAAGAAAAGTACGATACCACACTTTACGATGTTGTCATTTTTGATAGCTGCAATCCCCAGGTCCCACCGCACACCAATGCTATCTATTTCAATTGCCAGCCTCCTGATGGCTCGGTAACTTTTACTGGCGAGCACAAAGACGCTTTCATCATTGACACTGATACTCAGCACCCAATTATGAACTATACAAGATTAGAGAATATAGTAATAGCAAAATGTAAGACAATGGCGATTTCAGAAGGCGTAAAGGTTCTTGCAGAGACAGACCAGTCGCCTATCATTGTTCTTAATGAAAGCGACTCTTATAAATCTCTGGTTATCGGGTTTGATATTTACGACACAGATTTCCCACTCAAGGCGTCGTTCCCCATTTTTCTCAACAACGCAGTGCGGTTTATCTCAGGAAGCTATATCGACACTGAAAAGGTCATTCTCACCACCAGAGACGCTATCACGGTGACAGCAGAAAGACCTGAGACCACCTGCTCTATCAAAACGCCAGACAACGAAACGTATACCCTGGAGTTTGGCGATTCTCTGAAAACAAAATTTACTAATCTAAAAACGGTCGGGCTCTATGAGCTCAGACGCGGGGATGAATCCACTGAGTATTATGGCGTGAACCTGCTATCAACCCAGGAGTCAAACATCAAACCCCAAGATACAATTGACCTTGGCAGACAGGGAATTATCTCTGCTGGTAAGATTCAGCAAGCAAACATTGAAATCTGGCGGTATTTCATCTGGGTTGCACTTATTGTGCTCATCATTGAATGGCTTCTCTACTGGCGTAAAATGACTATATAATTACGTTTTATATTTGAAAAGAGGTAAATTTTTTTTACAGGTCGCTCCTATGGAGCTCGGATGTGTTTACTTGTTGCCATTTAATCCCAGTGCTTACGCACTGGGCTACATACGGGTCGTTCCTTCGGAACTATACAAAATGAAGCGGGATAAATTTCATTTGTATAATCTCAAATGGGGAATGTTATAATTACCTGAACCTTTCTTTTTTCCCTCACTGGTGGTGTTTGCTAATATCAGGAGCGGAAGACAAAACGGTTTGCTTTTAGTTATTCTTATCCTGATTTCCCGGAACGAATGTCACAAATCTTTCCTATGTGATATGTACCTGATAGATGGCGTTTCCATTGCTTTTATCTCCTGGATTCCCAGTCTCCTTATAGATAAGGAATAAAAAGCAGTGAAATTTATAAGGAAGCCAGGAGACCAGGAAAGCCAAAATTATTTATGATATTTCTTTTGCAAATAAGTATGGATGATTTTTTTGCAGGCTCAGTTAAACAATTCAGGCAGAACTGGAAATTAGTGGTGTGGTTTGGGTTTAATGGGTTGCCAGGATGGAGGGAGAATACCTATGCTGGCGATATACCAGTAGTTCCCATCGCGTACCAGATAAATCGGGCGCTCAAATTTTTTCTTCCCGGGCAAAATAATTTGTTCTATTTTTACTACAGCATAATTATTTTTTCGTTCTTCGCTAATGATTTTAATTTTTGATTTTTGTGCTACTTTCTTTTCTGCGGTAAGCAAATTGAACAGACGCTTATTTGCCTCAAGTGAAGAGCCCCCGGGCGATTTCAGGTACCGTAGGGTCATTAAAGGACGCGCTCGGTCAATATCTCCTGAATGAAGATACTGAAAAAATTCCTTCACGATTTCTGATGGGCTAACTTCTACAACTTTGATAATCTTCTCCCCGCCACCACTCCTGCTACTGAAGAAAAGATAGCTTCCTCCTATCACTACAAGGGCAAATCCCGGCACAATTACTAAATAGAAAAGTTTCCTTGATACTTTAAGGTGAATCTCTTTTTTTAGAAACTCAAACATAGCAGTTTCACTTTGCCTGCACTACACACCCCTGTCAGCAGAGTATTTTTTATTGTCGCTATTCACCAACCTTTTCCTACACTTACTTAACCTTATCAATCAAAATTCTGTAATCAGCGGAATAGATTTCCTTAAGCGGAGCTAATCTTTTCAAGTTTTATGGTGGGCGAACCCGGTATAATATTAAGATTTTCTGAAGCGTCAAGAACTTCTATCCCCACTATTTTTCCTCCAGGAGCTATGTTGACCGCTACGTCTTCATTCAAGCGAATAGTGGTGCACTCATAATCTCCTTCCAGAAAACGAAAATATACCGCATCTACTTCCGGGTCGTATATAATCTTCATAATCTCACCTCTTGTTTTTTTAAAAGTAAAAAGTGTAAACCGTCACTACTACTCGTTTATCTTTTTCTTCTGCGATAATAGGCACAACTTGTTTTGTATGGTAAATTTTATCGCCCCAATATTTATCAAAGGTGAAATTCAAGCGGTATCCTTTGCGTCCCTTTTTAACAGGAAATTCTTCGCCTTTCTCAATAGCTAGTTTTATTTCT
>JAGHBZ010000199.1 GCA_021160705.1 Candidatus Sumerlaeota bacterium | reverse complement strand
TTGGTACACAGGTCACCCATTTCGGCATAACGAAATTACTTGGACGACTCGTGGCGAAAAAGTCTGCCAGAGGCAGGGAACGAGGGATACTGCCGGTATTGAAACGCAAGATATTTAATCTTCAAAACGAAATCCCTCTGGATAAGCTCCAGGGGGTACTTGATACAATCTCCAATAAGGTTATTCCACATCGCTACACCCTTCAGGAAGAAATAAATCAGGCAATGCGGAAAATCAGACAGGCAGTACGCTCCTACGCACTGGAGACAGGCATCATTGAAACCGACGAGGAGCAAATCAAGTTGCGGATTACAGAGACCCTACGCAACGAACCTCTCTGGACGGACGTAATTTTGCCCAATATCACTTCCGTCAGTGCTCAGCTTGCTAAATATAGCTTAACAATACGAAATTTAGCTAAAACCATATCCAGCCTGCCAGGTGTGCGTAAAAAGGACATTTTTGATATGACAATGGAACTGTATTCCAGAAGTAATCGGCTTGAAGAAATCTCCACTAAATTGAATTTGTTTTGCTCAAATAAAGAGGAGATATGCTACTGGATTGAGCTCAGCAGGGGAAAAGCGAGGAGCATAGAAGAGGGACCGCTTCGCTTTTGCACTGCCCCAATTAATATAGGCGAGTCTCTCAGACAACAGGTCTTCGAAAAGTTAGACACGGTCGTGATGACATCGGCTACGTTAACCGTAGACAACAAATTTGATTATTTTCTTCGTCAGATTGGACTGGAGAGTGCAGAGGAGATGCCCGCCGCGACCAGACTGAGCGATTCTGGTAGGAGAACCACATCCGACCTGCTCCTGCTTCGTCTGGATACGCCATTTAGGTTTGAGCAACAAGCCATAGTGGGGGTAGTGGAAGATTTTCCAGAACCTCCAGATGCCCACTATCCTGAGGAATTGGAAAAATTTATCTATCAGGTGATAAAGATTTCAGGTGGAAGTGCCCTGATTTTGTTTACCTCTTATCGACTAATGGATGCCCTCTACAATAGATTATCCGATGCGATTTTGCGTATTGGATACCCCTGTATGAAACAGGGCGATGAGCCTCGACACCGACTGCTAACCAGATTCCGTGAAGATATTAATTCCGTCCTGTTTGCCACTGCCAGTTTCTGGGAGGGTATTGATGTAAAAGGTGAATCTCTACGATGTCTGATTCTGACAAGATTACCATTCCGTGTACCCACTGAACCTATAATGGAAGCAAGAACTGAATACCTGGAGAAGCAGGGCAGAGATGCGTTTCGTGAGTTAGACTTGCCCTGGGCAGTAATGAGATTTCGCCAGGGATTTGGCAGGCTTATCCGAAGCCGCACCGATAAAGGGGCAATAATTATCACTGACCGTCGTGTGGTCACGCGCTGGTATGGAAAGGTATTTTTGAGGTCACTGCCGACCACAGAATTTAGTATTGCACGCGCCAGTACTCTGCTTGAAGAATTAAAACGTTTTTTCGGACACAATCCACGGTGATTTTAATTCGCTGACCACGAGAGACAAATAGAGCTATTGCAGGAAGTCTTATCAGGGGATGAGGTATGATTGGCATTGACAATATGAGTGACAAAAAAGAAAATAGCGGAAATTTAGCTAAAACGTTTCAACAAACCTTAACAAAAATTTGATATTCACATATTGGATTGATGACAATTATGAAAAAAAAGAGCATCAGATGATTTTTAATAATGATTATTATGAGATGATAGGATATTGAGAGAAGATAGAATGTTGCAAAGCCTGTTTAAAAAGAAAGTCTTCTATATACAAAAATCCCTGGTAGGAGAGAAGCTATGAACACAGGGCTAATTGTTTATTTGCCGGGTGGATTAATGATTCTTGTTTTTCTCGTTGTGATGGTGATGATGTATCTGCGAAAGATGTCAGCACTTATTGCCCTACCTGTGATGGCATTGACTTTTTCGCTTATTGGAATTGTGCGCTATGGTGACTTCCTGTCTGCACTCGTCAAGTATCTTAGTTGGGCTGGTTTTTTGAGTCTTGCTCATTGGTCTGTTATAGCGTTTATTCTTATGGGAGTGGTCTTTGTACTGGCGCGTATGAAAATCCTTACTGTGAAGGTTGCTATCTGGACGACTCTCATTATTTTTGTGGTTGACTTCATCATTAACTTTCATTGGTTAAAGGGAATATTCTCATCCACCGCTTTAACCGAGCTTATTGGGTGTCTGGAACTAAAAGTAATCGTTAATGATATACTCCATAAAGGCGCACTACGACTCCATCAAGCGTATACAGTTGCCATATTTGGTGGGATGCTGGCGATTCTGGTCAAGAATAAAGGCATTGCTGAGACCTTCATAAAATATGCCGCTGAACTCGGGGGCGACAACCGTATGATGGTCGCTCTCATTATGATGCTTGTCTCATTTTTACTATTCACTACGCTTGGTGGATTGGGTGCTATCATTATGGTCGGAACTATTATACTTCCCATAATGATGTCGCTGGGTATTTCGCCGCTGGTGGCTGCTGGTGTTTTTCTTATAGGGTTATGTGCAGGCGGGAGCTTTAATCCGGGTAACTGGGCTCTTTACGAGACCGCCCTTGAGGTCGAGCGTCAGGATGTTCAGATTTTTGCACTCCTCATTATTGTACTCTATCTGGCAACTGGTTTTGTGTTCATCACTATGAATCTTATGTCAGGTAAACGTCGCAGGTTCCGACGTTACACTGACGGTGGTATGCCAACTACTGGTTCTCGCAAAGTCCATCCTATCGCTCTGTTAACACCCATCATACCGATTATTTTAGTTTTTCAGCTCTCCACCTTTGTTAAGCTCTTTGACTACGTCAAAGGAAAGTCAGCTTTGTTAGACCAGTTCATATTCTATTTTACAAAGTTTGCTACTTTCTGGGACAAAAACATCGGTGCCTGGGATTTTATACCAGCGTTTCTATTTGGCTTGGTCTTCTGTCTTGTGACCACCTGGGAAAAACGCGACAACATCAAAGTACTAACCAGGGCGGCAATTGAAGGCGCAGAGAGCGTGATGCCTGCTGTATTGTTAATGTTTGGGATTGGTATGTTATTGCAGGCGGTGCGCAACCCTCAGGTTAGCTCATATCTTAATCCCATAGTGTTAAAGGTAATTCCTTCAGGTCCTTTAGGGTATATTATAGGATTTGGTATATTTGCACCACTTGCACTATATAGAGGTCCGCTAAACATCTGGGGTCTGGGATTTGGTATTGCCGGGTTGTTTCAGCAAACGGGTAGAATCTCTGGTCCATTAATTATGGGCGTGTTTATGTCTGTCGGTGCTATTCAAGGGGTCTGCGACCCGACTAATACTCACAACGTCTGGATTGCCAGCTTTATCAAAGAAGACGTCTTTAAGATAACTAAAAAGCTCTTGCCGTATATCTGGGTGATGGTCTTTTTCGGGCTGGCAATCGCGGTTATTCTCTTTCATAAAGGCTTTGCCTCACCTTAACCAAATTAGGTATATCTTTTTCTATACAATTAGAATGAGAGAGGTATATTTATAGATTCATTCAATTTTTCATAAGGCGTCAAGAAAACATCTATGGAAATTATAAGCGACATACAGGAAATGAAAAAAGTAGTACAGGCACTTAAGAAAGAGGGCAGAAAGATTGCTCTGGTTCCCACGATGGGTTACCTGCACGAGGGACATCTAACTCTGATGCGAGAAGGCAGAAAACTTGCTGATGTTCTGGTCATCAGCATTTTTGTTAACCCAACTCAGTTTGGTCCGCAGGAGGACTTTCAGCGATACCCTCGCGACATTGAGCGCGACCAGAAACTCGCAGAGCAGGTTGGGGTGGATATTATCTTTTATTCATCCGCTGAGTCTATGTATCCTTCAGGGTATCGGACGTACGTAGAGGTGGCGGAATGGGGTAAACTCCTCTGTGGTGCTTCACGACCAATACATTTTCGTGGTGTCTGTACAGTAGTGTTGAAACTCTTTAACATCATCCAGCCGGATGTGGCGATTTTTGGATGGAAAGATGCACAACAATTCCTCATCCTTCGCCGAATGGTCAAAGACCTTAATCTGGATGTTCAAATGGTAGGCGTGGAGACTGTACGCGAACCGGATGGACTGGCAATGAGTTCCCGCAATGAATATCTTAGCCCAGCAGAGCGCAGGCAGGCTACCGCCCTTTATCAATCTTTATGTCGTGCAAAAGAGCTTGTAGAGCAGGGCGAGAAAGATTGTCAAAAAATTATTGCTGAGATGAAAAAAATTATTGAAACACAGCCTTCAGCTAAGATTGACTATATTTCAATTGTTTCACTTGATGAGCTTAAACCATTAAGCGAAATACAACCAGATAACACACTGATTGCAATGGCGGTATTTGTAGGTTCGGCACGGCTAATAGATAATATCCGGTTGTAAAAGAGGATTGAGGGGGTCTTCTTTATGCTTCATATTTTCGCGGAAATGAAGCAAAACAATACACACTTTATTACCCGAACACGAGATGACACAACTACAACAACCAAATAGGATTAATCAGTATAGAGGCAGGTTAGGATTAATTCTCCTGTTGATAGCACTTGGAATGCTGATTTTTTTTCAACGTGGACACGGAGAATCGCCTGCAGACAGACCTACTAATGTAGAAACCACAAGCACGAAATCTGTGGTCACAGCTCCTGCTGAAGAGACTGAATCACCATCCGGGGGTGCGCCGCATCCTGAGAACCCTGTGAGTCGAGTACTGATTTCTTTGATTATCATAATGCTGGCAGCAAAATTTGGTGGCGACCTGTTAGAGCGTATCGGGCAACCTGCGGTACTTGGGGAATTAATTTTTGGTATGCTCATTGGCAATCTCGCCTTATTGGGGTTTCATGGGCTGGAGTATTTGAAGACTGACTTGATTGTGGAGATTCTTGCGGAGATTGGCGTTATTTTATTACTATTTCAGGTAGGGTTGGAGTCGAAGATGAGCGAGATGATGTCAGTTGGGCTTTCCTCTTTTCTGGTAGCTCTGTTTGGTGTAATAGCACCATTTGTGCTTGGTTTTGTTGTAAGCACGATTTTTCTCCCGCAAGAAAGCGATTACGTGCACATATATATAGGTGCAGTGCTTTGTGCAACGAGCGTGGGCATTACCGCCAGAGTGCTCCAGGACCTTGGAAAAATTAAGACCAAAGAGGCGAAAATCATTCTCGGTGCAGCGGTCATTGATGATA
>JAGHBZ010000418.1 GCA_021160705.1 Candidatus Sumerlaeota bacterium | reverse complement strand
TCCGATTCACTCAAAGTATTCTCGCTCTACTGAAAAACATTCAAGCCATTAGTAAAGAAGCACGGCTATGTGATAGTCCCCTGAGAACCGCTTATGTCCCGGCACTGTGCGTCTCAGATTTCCACTTTACTGGTAAGACAACTTAATTTTGAGGAGTGAAGGGTATTCCTGAAATTATGATAAACAAAGCCATTATTCTTGCTGCCGGACGCGGTGGAAGACTCCATCCCCTTACCATTGACCGCCCTAAAGGGCTAATAAAGGTCGGCGATTTGAGCATCATTGAGTATCAAATAAAGTTTTTGCGTGATGCAGGAGTAGACAAAATTGCAGTGGTCATAGGGCATTGTGCTGAATTTGTTAAAGCAACGCTCGGTGATTCACTCACTTACTTTTATAATGAGAATTATAAACATACCAACAGCCTATACTCGCTCTGGACAGCAAGAGAATTTGTCCAGGATGAAGGTGTACTGGTATTGAATAGCGACGTATTGTTTCACCCGCAGATGTTAAGAAACTTACTCCAGCATCCCGCTGAGAATGCCCTGCTCATTGATTTCAAAGCCGAACTCGGTGAGGAAGAAATGAAGGTCATCACTCAAAACAGCATTATAAAACATATTAGCAAGAATATCCCACCATCCGAAGCTGAAGGCGAAAATGTAGGTATCGTAAAATTAAGCAAGGACGGAGCAAGGGCTGTGTTTGACGTCGCTGGCCAATGCATAAAAAACGAAGAATGGAACTTCTGGGTTCCTTATGCTGTGGATATGCTGGCACAAAAAATCAATTTTTACGCGGTCTCTACTGAGGGACTCCCCTGGATTGAAATTGATTATTTTCACGATTTAGAACGCGCACGCACAACCATCCTGCCCGCTATCCTCTAAACTATCTATCTCTTTAGCGTTTTGAGATTATTTTTTCGAGATACCCGGATGATTTATACGCAGAAAGCGGGTCAGGGGAAATGCCCATTTCAGTCCGCACCTGTGCAAGTAAAGGTTCTACGTCAGTGTTAAATGCGGAAATCAGTTGTTGTTCGGCGGTAACGACATCGCCAGCCTTTTGTGCCTCCGTCAAAGTTTTTCGGTCAACTATCAGGGCTTTTGCATAAGCGGTCTGCAGGTTCATTATGGTTTGAATCATTGCCTCTACCTTGGGCTTAATATTATGGCTCTGGTCAATCATATATACTACGTTTTTTGCAGATTTCTCGTCAGCCACCAGCTCGCAATAAATAAGAAATAGCTCGTAGGGATTGATTGAGCCAGCAGTCAGGTCGTCATCAGCGTATTTGCGATTATTGAAATGGAATCCACCCAGTTTGCCTTCATCAAGCAGGAAGGCAACAATATGCTCAATATTTGTCCCCTGCGGGTGATGACCCAGGTCAACCAGTACCTGTGCCTGCTCCCCCAGCTTTATTGCAAAACTATATGCTATCCCCCAGTCGGCAATATCAGTATGATAAAACGCTGGCTCAAAGAATTTATATTCTATCAGCATCCTCTCATCGCCCTTGAGGCGAGTATAGACCTGCTCCAGGCAGTCGAGAAAATATCTTTTACGGCGACGAAAATCACCCTGACCCGGATAGTTTGTCCCATCAGCATACCAGAGACTCAGAATCTTTGAGCCTGTCAGACGCATAATCTCTATACATTCAAAGTGATGTTCCAGTGCACGCTGTCTGACCCCGGGGTCTTCATTGGCAAAACTCCCCAGCTTATAGCAATCATCCTGAAACACATTAGGATTAATGGCGCCAATCTCAATGCCGAGCTCCTGAGCAAATTGCCTTAATGCCTGCCAGTCATCGGTTGCATCCCAGGGGATATGAAGTGCAACCGATGGAGCAACACCGGTCATCTTATGCACAAAAGCCGCATCTTCCAGTCTTTCAAAGACGTTTCGTGGCACACCCGGCTGTTTAAAGACCTTAAACCTTGTTCCCGAATCTGAATATCCCCACGATGGTGTCTCAATCCTCTGCTGTTTCAGTCTCTGCTTAATCCCCTCCACATCCAATCCTTTACTGGCTAACTTTTTGCACAATATTTTATATGCATCCTCGTGCATTTTCACGCACCTCCTATCGGATTTCTTTCATTCAGTCCCACAAAGAGATTTATATTAAGCCGTAATTTCAGACTTTATATCAGGTGGATTAGGTCAGCGAGAGCAGGGTAAATCTGGCGGTAGAGGGAAAATCGTTCGATGTAAATTGCCGAATTTTCTTTATCAGGTTCAAAGAATTTTTTTATTTTTGACAGCTCAGTAGCAGTGGTTTTAGCAGACTCATACTCGGAAATTGCGGTTCCGGCGAGGATAGCGGCGCCAAGACAGGCAGACTCAGTTACCTCAAGCACCGCAATCGGTTTGTTCATAATATCGGCTTTGATTTGCATCCAGGTCCCGGATTTAGCACCGCCGCCAATTGCGTAGAGTCGGTCAATCTGAACCCCGGCTGACTCTAATAGTTCAACGTTGAGTTTCATTTCATAAGTTACGCCTTCAAGGATGGCTCTGAAAATGTCGTGTTTTGTTGTAGAAAGAGTCAGTCCTAATATTGCCCCCTTTGAGTTTGTATCAAAGTGTGGTGTACCTGTGGCAGTGAAATGCGGAAGTATAAATAATCGGCTCGGGTGCTCAGGAATCTGGCTGATT
>JAGHBZ010000466.1 GCA_021160705.1 Candidatus Sumerlaeota bacterium | reverse complement strand
CGACTAAACGGACATAACGGACTAAACGGACATGACGGACACAACGGACACAACTTTTTGATTTTTAGAACTCCTTAGTGAGGCTCTATGGCGGAGCCAGGACTATCAAAAAACCCTACGTCATTGCTTAACAATTGTTTTATACCCGGATTCTATCTCTGCGATTATATTTTTCTTTTGGTGCTCGTTGTATGAATTCGTGCACATTCGTGATTTCTCTTAAATGTACTCGTTTAACCAGAAACCGCTAAAATAGAAAAAATTGAGTTACCTCTCCCAGAGGTATCCAAAATGTGCATTCCGGGTTTCCATAAAGTACATCTGCGGTGGCACTATCCCTCTACTGCGAATAACCCATTTGCCAGATTTTGCTGATGATATTACAGTTACAGCAAAAAAGAATGGCAATTAAAACAGGTCTTGTTTTTGCTATCTTTTCTTACGCATAGATTAGCCAGGAGGTAGGTTCGTTATGAAAAGGGTGCATTACACAATATTGGCTCTTATTATTTGTATTCTGGGAAGTTCAGTGTTTGCAGACACGACTTATTTTTCCGAAGAGGAGCTGGCAGAGCTGCGGGAAATCCGACAACTCCGTGAAGACATCAACCTGTGCAATCTCTTAAATGGCATCTATCTCAGCAAAGAACAAATGGAGGATATTCTTGAACTTGCTAAAGAAGCACAGAAGATTCGTCAAACCTATCTGGAGCAGAGCAAACAGAAACTTCATAAGACCAAAAGAGCATTTGAGGCACTTCGCCGAGAAGTCATTAAAGGCACCGGTATAAATCCACATATTGGCAGGCGTGCAGCATCGTTGAATCATAAAGCAAAGGAGCAAAGAGAAGCGCTTAACGAGGAGTTGAGGGAGCTTGAACAAAGAGTTGGAGCAATCCTCACTGCGGGTCAAAAACAAATTTTGCTTGAGTTCAAGCCCTGTCTACTGCCGCCGCGTAACCTCAATGAACCTGAACGAGCAGGGCAGGCGTTTAGCTCCGCACCAGCCATAAGAGTCCTGCGAAGACTCAGACAGCTACCTCCTCGTCGGTATGCCATCGTGCGTCACCGAGTAATCCAGCGACACCTGAATAACCTGACAGAACATCATTATATTGAATTCACTCCAGAAGAGCGACAGGAGGAATACCAACGATTGCTTGCTCTTTGTGACCGTGTGCGAGCAATGAATGACGTAGATTTTGAGCTCCAGAAAGAGCAACTTGCTCAGGAGTTTGCCCGACCTATCCTTGAGCACGATGAGCAATTCCTGAAACACCAGCGTCTATACGGCAAGAACAGGGGATTGGGAAAAATTGGCAGGTATTTCCTTAGCCCTAGAATTATTCCTATTCTTGAAGAGAAGATTGCACTTGCCGACTCTTATAAACAACAAGAGGAGGTAAATCTGCTTAGAGTTAATCCAGCTGAGTCCTGCGAGGGTGGATGTGCAATAACAGGCGGCGGACAGTAAGACCATCAAAAAGCCAGAGGCACAAACAATGACAGAGTTAACACATAATACTGAAATGAGCAGGCGTGAGTTTCTGGTGAAATTAGCGAAGTTAATTGTCATACTGGGTGCATCGCCACTTGTGGGCGAGTTATTGATTCAGGACGCCTTAGCCAGAAAGAGCCGTCGCCCGTTGAATCTTAATACAAGGAGTTCATTCATTGACCCATCGTTTAATCGTATTGAGGTCTGGCATTATACAAAGCTGTCGGGGAGGCGTATTCAGTGTTTCATTTGCCCGTTGAATTGCATCCTGGAGGATGGGGAGACCTGCTTTTGCCGAACTAGAACAAACTACGGAGGCACGCTCTATAACGAAGCATATCAGAACCCCTGTATCCTTCAGGTCGACCCGATAGAGAAGGGTCCGTTCTATCATTACCACCCGGCAACAAAAACGCTTTCGCTTGGGCTTGCTGGATGCAATTTGCGCTGTATATTTTGCCAGAACTGGCAAATTTCTCAGAAAAAACCCGCTGAGACCAGAAACTTTTCTGTCCCGGTAGAAGATACGCCTTCGCTTGCCAGTACCCGGGATTGCAGGTCAATCACATTCACGTATACTGAGCCAGTTGTGTATTCAGAATACGTGTACAAAGTCGCAGAGGCGGCAGTCTCGTTCAATATTCCCTGCCAGGTAGCAACCTCCGGGTTTATCAATGAGCGCCCACTCCGGGAATGGTGTAGAGTCATCAACGCCTTTGTAGTATCTATCAAAGCCTGTAATGACTCAGCGTATAAACGCATCTGCGGGCAACCTATGAGTCCGATACTGGATACGCTAAAAGTGATTCGTTCTGAAAATAAATGGCTTGAGCTGGTCTATGTGGTTATCCCTACGATAAATGACAACATCAAAGAAATTGGTGGATTGGCAAAATGGATTAGCTCTGAACTCGGCAGTGAAGTGCCTTTACATCTGGCACGATTTTTCCCCGCATACAAACTACGCAACCTGCCGAGAACCCCGGTAAAACAGCTGGAGGACGCCCGTAAAGCCGCTCAGGATGCTGGACTGAAGTTTGTATACCTGGATAACGTGCCCGGTCATCCCGGGGGTAATACATATTGTCCGGGCTGTGGTGACTTGCTGGTAGAACGTGTGGGGTTCAAGACACTACGAATGAAGGTTGACTCCACCGGGCGTTGTCCTAAGTGTCAGACCCCTATTCCCGGGCTCTGGTCGTAGTGGATTGTTCAGATGTGTTTGTGATTGTTCGGTGAAGGTTTAATCCATCATAAGGGGACTCATTTCAGTGACTCCACAAATGCCTTGAACAGTTTCTGCTGATGCGAATTAAGTTTTTTAGGGATTTCCACTTTGACAGTGACGTAGTGGTCTCCGTATGACCCATCAGGACGCTGTAGTCCGGCTTTACGCAGACGAAACTTCGTCATAGGTTGCGTGCCAGGTGGGATTTTCAAATTTGCCCAGCCATTAATTGTTCTGACACGGCGTCGTCCACCCAGGACTGCTTCCTCAAGGCTGATTGTCTCTTCACTAAAGATATTATACCCATCACGCCGAAAATAGGAATGAGGCTGAATATGTATCTTAATCAGCAGGTCACCCGCTGGAGCGCCATTGACTCCTGGCTCGCCCTGTCCAGCCAGACGAATGGTCTGTCCTTCACGAATACCTTTAGGGATTTTCACAGTGATACGTCTGGTTCGGCGAACCATTTTAGCGCCTTTGCATTCCCGACAGGGTTTAGCAATTTTCTCCCCTGAGCCATAACATTCAGGACAGGTACGGGAAATCCCAAACGTACCATGAGAAAACAGCACCGTGCCACTACCCCCACACCGCGGACAGGTCGTCACTCTACTACCGGGTTCCCCACCAGTGCCCCCACATCGTGGACACACCTCGTCACGTGTGACAGCAATGGTTTGTTTGCCGCCGTGAACAGCGAGCTCAAACGGGATGGTAATCTCAGTGTAAATATCACCACCACGTTGGGCGAACCTTTGAGCTCTGGTGCCACGGCGTTGTGTGCCGTGATAACCGAAAATAGATTCAAAAATATCTCCAATCCCACCAAACCCGCCCAGGTCGTCAAAGCTGAACCCGAAATCCTTGAATTGCTCAAACCCTTCAGTAGATGTACGGAAACGAAATCCACCTGGACCAAACCCACCACCACTGACAAATGGGTTAAACCCTTCCCGCATCATATCGTATTGTTTGCGTTTCTCCGGGTCGCTCAATATATGGTAGGCTTCATTAATCTCCTTGAACCGTTCTTCTGCGTTTTTATCGCCTTTAGTGCGGTCTGGATGGTATTTCATTGCCAGACGCCGATATGCCTTTTTAATCTCCTCCGCACTGGCGTCCTTTGACACGCCCAATATCTCGTAATAATCTTTTGCCGCTGTTACCATTTTGGATTAATATATAGCTAATTAAGACTGAGTCACCTATTAGGTTAAGCGTAGACGCCCATTTGTTTTGCAAGTTCCTGGAGGCGTTTGACACGCTCCTGAGTGGATGGGTGCGTGCTAAACAGCGAGCGCAGACTCCTGCCTCGCAACGGATTGATAATGTACAGGTGCGACATTGTGGGTGTACCCTGGTAACGATAGCGTGAGACAGCGTTCTCAATCCTCACCAGTGCATCAGCCAGAGCAAGTGGTTTATGAGAGATTCGTGCACCTTGTTCATCAGCCTTAAATTCGCGTGCACGTGAGATAGCCATCTGAATAATGAGCGCTGCGATAGGAGCGAATATAGCTACCGCAAGGGCTGCAAATGCGCTCCCGCCACTGTCGCGGTCTCTTGAGCCCATTGCAAAAAACAATCCCCATCGCGCAATCCCGGAGAGTAGCATAATAAGACCAGCTATTATCGCCGCAACGGTTGAGATGAGCGTATCACGGTTTCTAATATGAGCGAGTTCGTGCGCCAGAACGCCTTCAAGTTCTCGCCAATCCAGTGTATTCAGGATGCCCTGTGTGACGGCGACTGCCGCGTGTCGGGGACTCCTGCCCGTGGCAAAGGCGTTGGGAATATCCGTTGGCACTATATATACCGCAGGTTTGGGTATACCAGCCTGCAACGCCAGTCTGCCAACAATATCGTGGAGCTCTGGCATCTCTGCCGGGCTAACTGGCTGTGCACCGTGGAGCTTCAATACAATCTTATCCGAGTACCAGTAATTCACCAGATTCATACCCACTGAGAAGATAAAGAACACGAACATAAAATATCTGGTGTGAAATGCTTGGTCTACCAGGATACCCACAAATACCAGCAACGCTGTCAATACTATGAGTAACATTCCTGTTTTTATGTTATTCATCTTTTACTCCTCCCTCTATCTTCTTTTCTGACCAGGTAAAATTGATTATAATATTATAACAAAAGTTTGCTTTCTGTTGCAAGTATCCTCGAACAAATTTTACGAGTTACCCTGAACACCAGGTCTTTCCGAGCAACGCATTGAGTAACTCAAAGGTATCACTTACCGCCAGACAACAGAATTACCTCATCCCCCCTTTGCAGATAACGAATAAATACGAATGACCGCGAAGAGAAAAATATAAAATTAGCCACAGAGTTCACAGAGTACACTGAGAGAAAGGAAATTTGAGCAGAGTCAGAGGAAATGAGCAATACTCTGAGCAAAGCAGAAACGCTTTTTAATGGCGTTAAAAGAATTATATTATAACCTCTGTGAACTCCGTGCCCTCTGTGGCTTATTCTTTTTTGTTTTCTGCCACCGAGTTCACTGGAGTGCACCCAGAGGCATACCTCTTTCAGCTCTAACCTCAAGACATTGTTTTATTGCGTCTTTAATATTTTCAATGGCTTCCTGCTCGGTCTTGCCCTGACTTATACAACCAGGGATAGAAGGACATTCTACTACGAACCTCCCATCCTCATCCCGATAAATTGTTACGATAAACTTCATCGCTTTTCTCTTCCTTTATTTGCCTACTCTTTCAAACCCAACTCCGCCTAACGTTTTGCGGATAAAAGAAGTTGCCGAAGGGAAAT
>JAGHBZ010000015.1 GCA_021160705.1 Candidatus Sumerlaeota bacterium | reverse complement strand
GGCTTCGACTCATAAAAAAAGGACTCCGCTTGCAGTTTGCACCTGATGCAATCTGCTACCATTATCATCACTATGACCTACAAAAACACTTAGAGAAAACGAAAATAACTGCGAGAAACGCCCTGAAGGTCGTTCAATTGCACCCAGAACTGAAAGAACGCTTAATAGATTCTTATCTTCCCCGGGGCAGGATTCGTGAATTATTGGAGACTTTAAGGTTTTTTCTAATAAGAAAAGATACTCCCACCTACTGGGCTTATCTTACAGGGAAAACTATGAGAGAAAATTTTCTGCTTAAAGAGGCAAAGCCCAATTTTGACACACTTTGAACCCGGTGTAGGTTAAAAATATATCAAAATTACACATTTTGGAATTTGAAAAATTTTGATTAAAGTCTCGTTTTACAGATTATACTGATATTAATAAAGTTAGACATATTATCATTTGTGACCTGAGGCTGGTATAAGGTTTGCTACTTAAGATGATTACGTTTTATAGACTTTGTAGCACTTTAGCTGGTTTGAAAATCCGCCTCTTTAAGGATATTAAGATTATGTCCTTAAAGGAGTTAATTAAGGGATTTTCAGCAAGTTAAAGTGTTACAGGATTTTTTAGAATTTTCAAGAAAGGAGGGAATATCTATGCCAATAAGACCCCTTGGTGACAGAGTCCTGGTAAAACGAGTTGAGGAAGAGGAACAAAAATCAGCGGGTGGAATCATTATACCGGATACCGCAAAAGAAAAACCCCAGAGAGGCAAAGTCACCGCAGTAGGACCGGGTAGAATTGCAGACGATGGTAAACGAATCCCAATGGAGGTCAAAGAAGGTGATGAAGTGCTGTTTGGCAAGTATGCGGGTACGGACGTGAAAATTGATGGTGAAGAGTATTTAATAATGCACGAAAGCGACATATTAGGAGTCATAAGTTAACAAACTAAATTACTATAAAAAGGAGGGTGAGTCAAACTATGGCGAAACAAATGGTGTTTTCCGAAGAGGCAAGAGCCGCGATGTTGCGTGGCGTTGAGAAGCTCTCAAATTCTGTCAAAGTCACACTTGGTCCCCGTGGTAGGAACGTAGTTCTGGATAAGAAATTCGGTCCCCCTACAATAACCAAGGATGGAGTGACTGTTGCCAAGGAGATAGAGCTGGAGGAGCCGTATGAGAATATGGGTGCGCAGCTGGTCAGAGAAGTTGCCAGCAAGACCTCGGACGTAGCAGGAGATGGAACGACTACTGCGACCATATTGGCGGAATCAATATATCGTGAAGGTATGCGAAATGTCTCCGCTGGTGCTAATCCGATGGCACTGAAACGTGGCATCGATAAAGCAGTGGAGAAGGTCGTGGAGGAATTGAAAAAGATGAGTATAGAAACCCGAGAGCATGAGCGTATCTCTCAGGTGGCTACCATATCTGCCAATAATGACCCTGCGATTGGTTCATTAATTGCTGATGCAATGGAGAAAGTAGGTAAAGATGGTGTCATTACAGTGGAAGAGGCAAAAGGCATTGAGACAAAGCTGGAGCTCGTGGAAGGAATGCAGTTTGACAAAGGATACCTGTCCCCATATTTTGTGACGGACGCTGAGAAAATGATAGCTGAGCTCGAAGATGCCTACATCCTCATTCACGATAAGAAAATCTCCACGATGAAAGACCTGTTGCCGGTTCTGGAGCGAGTAGTTCAGGCTGGTAAACCTTTGTTGATTATTGCTGAAGACCTTGAAGGTGAGGCGCTGGCGACTCTGGTAGTGAATAAACTCCGGGGAACAATCTCCTGTTGTGCAGTTAAAGCGCCTGGATTTGGAGACCGCAGAAAGGCGATGCTTGAGGATATAGCAATTCTTACCGGAGGAAAAGTCATCAGCGAAGAGGCAGGGTTCAAGTTAGAAAACACTCGCCTCGAAGATATGGGACGTGCAAAGCGGGTACGCATTGAAAAAGAGACAACTACCATTATTGAAGGAGCTGGTACAAAAGAAGCAATCCAGGGGAGAATCAAACAGATTAAACGGCAGATTGAGGAGAGTACCTCTGATTACGACCGCGAAAAACTCCAGGAGCGACTGGCGAAGTTAGCCGGTGGAGTAGCGGTCATCAAGATTGGTGCGGCTACTGAAGTTGAAATGAAGGAAAAGAAGGCACGTGTGGAGGATGCACTCCATGCGACCAGGGCAGCAGTAGAAGAAGGAATTGTTCCCGGAGGTGGTGTGTCGCTTATTCATGCGAGCAAAGCGCTGGATGAACTTAAGGTTGATGGTGATGAGAAAATCGGTGTGGATATTGTGAGAAAGGCACTGGAACAACCTGCAAAGTGGATTGCTAACAATGCAGGACTTGAAGGCTCTATCGTGGTAGAGAAAATCAAGGAATCAAAAGACGAAGGTTTTGGATTGAATGCTGAGACGTTGCAGTTCGAAAACCTGCTCAAGGCTGGCGTGATAGACCCGACAAAAGTAGCCCGGACTGCTCTACAAAATGCTGCAAGTGTGGCTGGTCTGCTGATTACGACTGAATGTCTTATCACTGACATTAAAGAAGAAGAGAAGACACCCTCTGCTCCACCTGGTGGAGGAATGGGTGGAATGTACTAATTGTTGCGCACATTTTGCTTGCAACAATCTCTGGGGTAGTTGTCGGAACAAGACGCCGGCGACTACCCCGGATGTTGCGAGTAGATAGTGCAGAAAGGATGTGAATCTGAAGTGTAAGATTTTTAAATTGAAGTGATTCTTAAACGATAAGGAGTGAAAGATTATGGCTGAGAAAAAAACAGAAAAAGTTATCGGCATAGATCTTGGCACAACGAACTCATGTGTAGCCGTTGTGGAAGGCGGAGAGCCGGTAGTTATTCAGAACCAGGAGGGTATGCGCACTACACCCAGTGTAGTAGCATTTACCAAAAGTGGTGAAATACTGACCGGGCTTGTTGCAAAACGGCAAGCAATCACTAACCCGGAGAATACCATATTCTCAATTAAACGTTTTATGGGGCGAAAATATGATGAAGTACTCGAAGAAATCAAAAAAGTCCCCTATAAAGTCATACGTGGGAAAAATAATAACGCTATGGTAAAAATAGGGGATAAGGAATATATGCCACAGGAGATTTCTGCCCGAGTACTTATGAAGATGAAACAGACCGCTGAAGACTACCTTGGTCAAAAGGTGAAAAAAGCGGTTATCACTGTGCCAGCATATTTTAATGATGCACAACGTCAGGCAACCAAGGAAGCAGGCATAATTGCGGGTCTGGAGGTACTGCGTATAATTAACGAACCTACCGCTGCCTCCCTTGCATACGGTATGGATAAAAGAAAAGACCAGAAAATCGCCGTCTTTGACTTCGGTGGAGGTACCTTTGATATATCAATTCTGGAAATCGGTGAAGGTGTCTTTGAGGTTAAATCAACCAATGGAGATACGCACCTTGGTGGAGATGATATAGACCAGATAATCATAGATTGGCTTGCAGACAACTTTAAAAATGAAACGGGGATTGACCTCCGAGAAGATAAGATGGCGCTCCAGCGCTTGAAAGAAGCCGCTGAAAAAGCAAAATGCGAACTCTCCACGGCAATGGAAACTCAGATTAATCTTCCATTTATTACTGCTGATGCAAATGGACCAAAACACCTGAATGTCTCGCTCACACGCTCACAGCTCGAAAAACTCATACGTCCACTCTGTGAACGCACTATTGAACCCTGTCATCAAGCTCTAAAGGATGCTAATCTTAAGCCAGAAGATATTAATGAAGTCATTCTCGTAGGTGGTTCAACTCGTATACCTCTGGTTCAGCAAATTGTGAAAGACCTCTTTGGCAGGGAACCCTGTAAAGGGGTTAATCCGGATGAGGTGGTAGCTGTTGGTGCTGCCATTCAGGGTGCTATACTTGCGGGCGAGGTAAGCGATGTTCTATTGCTGGATGTTACACCACTGAGTCTGGGTATTGAGACCCTGGGTGGTGTCTTTACAAAGATAATCGAGCGAAATACCACAATCCCCTGTCGGAAAAGTGAGATTTTCTCCACTGCGGCGGACAATCAGACAGCTGTGAGCATACACGTTCTCCAGGGCGAGCGACCAATGGCAGCAGACAACAGGACTATTGCTCGGTTTGACCTTGTAGGTATTCCTCCAGCACCTCGTGGTGTTCCCCAAATAGAAGTTACCTTTGACATTGACGCAGATGGTATAATGCATGTATCTGCAAAAGACCTGGGCACAGGTAAAGAACAGAAGATTCGGATTGAAGCAGCAAGCCAGCTCGCACAGGAAGACATTGAAAAGATGATAAAGGAGGCAGAAGAACACGCTGCTGAAGACCAGAGAAAACGTGAGCTCGCTACTGCTCGAAATGAAGGGGATACGCTGGCATATAGTGTAGAACGTGCACTCAAAGAACACGGGGATAAACTCAGTGCAGAGGAACGACAATCTATAG
>JAGHBZ010000414.1 GCA_021160705.1 Candidatus Sumerlaeota bacterium | reverse complement strand
GTAGATGCCGTCTTATCATCGGCACTCAGGAGGAGACCGGCGACTGGAGCGACATCCATTTCTATAAAGAGTTAGAAGGAGTGCCTGAGTTCAGCATCGTGCCTGATGCTGAGTTCCCGATAATCAACGCAGAGAAAGGTATGGTAAATATAGAGCTCAGTGGAGACTGGGCGGAGCGTCCCGTTTCAGAGAAAACTGCCTCCGCATTTGTTTCTCTTATCTCTGGTGAACGTGCTAATATGGTACCTGATAGAGCGACATTGATACTTAAGCCATTAAGCTCTGATACTCTACCCAGACTTCAGCAGGAAATAGCAAAATTCCAAAAATTATATCCTCAAGCACAGATTAAAATTGAAGATGAGAAGCCAGACATCAGAATTGAGTTTTCAGGAACGACCGCTCATGGTAGTCGTCCTTTTGAAGGGCATAACGCAGGTGTGGATGCATTGAGGTTTGTTGCATTTTTGGAGCCAGAACCACCAGCGTTCTCCCGGTATATTGAGTTCATCAGAGACGCAGGTGAATCAATCTGGGGCGACCGACTCGGCATCAAAAGTGAACACTCCTTTGTGGGCAAAACTACATCCTGTCTGGGTCTGCTCAGAATAGACACGAACAATGGAAAAGCCACGTTTAATATTCGAAATACACTGGGACTTAGCGTTAAGACCGTGGAGGAGCGCATTCGGGCTGTTCTAAATAATCTGAAAAAAGAGACCGGCGTGGAAATAACTCTACGACGACGAAGCTCCGGGACTGAACCACTTTTTGTAGACCCGGAGGCATTTCGGCACTACCTTGAGCCATTAAGATTTGCTTATGAGACAGTGACCGGACGCGAGGCTTCTCTGAAGGCTATTGGTGGAACTACTTTTGCCAAATCATTTCCACGTGCGGTCAGTTTTGGTCCGGTCCTCCTTGAAGAAGAGGCGGAGATGGCTCATCAGACCAATGAACACGTTGCCATCGCTCACCAGCTCCGCAATGCCAAAATTTATGCCATTGCTCTCTGGGGGCTTATCAGCACAGTTTGATGATTGATTTGGGCATCGTTACAGAACAATGCAAACAAAAGCAGAACTAAGAAAGATTTTTTTACGCCGTCGGCGTGCTATACCTCCTGATGATAAACGTCAGTGGGACAGACAAATTTTTCAATCTCTCGTCAGGCTTCCACTACTTGTCAGGGCAAACGTTATTATGACATATTTGTCACTTCCCGATGAAGTAGACACGTTCAGGCTGGTTGAGTATTTGCTAAGAGAGGGCAAACGAGTTGTGGTACCCCGAATTGATACCGCGACCAAAAGGATTATACCCGGGGAAATAAAAAATCTCAAAGATGACCTCTCGCAGGGACACTATAAAGTTTTAGAACCACATCCCCAGCGGTTTCGTCCTATCAGGATTGAGGAGATTCAACTTCATATTGTACCTGGCATTGTCTTTGATTTGAAGGGGTTTCGCATAGGCTATAATCAGGGATATTATGACCGCTTTTTAGCAACTTTGCCACCAGAGTCCTCTACTGTCGGGTTGACGTATGAGTGTCAGCTCGTTGAGTCAATCCCGGCAGACGAATGGGACATCAACGTTGATTATGTCCTCTCGGAGAAACGTCTAATTTCTTGCAGGGAGAATCTGCCACAGAATACAAAAAAGGGTTGATATAAATGCTGAGCACGTGATACACACTACATTTAATTGTCTTACTCAAGGATGAAGCAATAAATGGGAAAAATTAAAATAACCAAACGTGACCTGAAAGAAGACGAAGTAAAGACCTTTGGTGTCAAACTTCTTACTTATGCTAAAGAAAATTATACGATATTAATTATTGCACTGGGAATAGTAGTCGTGGGGTTAATTGGATTCAAGCTTTACCAATATCGTCAGCAAATTGTGCTCCGTGAGTCAAACAGGCTTTTTACATTTGCAATTAATTTGTATGAGCAGGGCTTAATGCGAGAATCCGACCCAAAACGCCGCGAAGACTATCTCCGAGAATCAATAAGATATTGTGAACAACTGCTCCGAGACTTTCCCAACGCACGACTCGCCCCTATCGCCCTTTACCTGGAGGGTAATGCCTACTATATGCTGAACGATTTTGACCAGGCAATTACAATTTTTCAGCGCTACGTAGAGTCTACTACAGACGAACTCGAAAAAGCCAAAGGCTATGTGGCACTGGGATATTCTTTTGAAAACAAATTCTTTTATCAGCGCACTGACCAGAGTATCCTGCGACAGGCAATGCGCTCTTATGAGAGAGCTATTGAAATGGGAAAAGACTCTTATATAGCCTATGAAGCTATGCTTTGCAAGGCACGTCTACTTGAATTAATGGGGAAAAATGACGATGCAATCGCCCTCTATGAGAAGGTGATGAATGATAGAAAATTTGTCATTGATGAGCTCAAGCAACAAATGGCAATGCAGGATAAAACTAAAAGAGGACAAAAAGAATTAACTATGGAACAGCAAATTCTTAAAGGTATTAACGACGCCTTGAGTATATTTACATTTTATAAAACTGCAGAGCTGGACTTAACCAGATTGCGTGGTCAGACCAGCGAGAACACGAGCTCTTCTACAGAGTAGTCCAAATAACATAGAGTGCTTTTGGGGACAGGTGAAATTCCGTACCGGCGGTCAAAGCCCGCGAGTCACGTTCGCCTCAACAGGGCAACGTGGTTGATTCGGTGAAATCCCGAAGCCGACTGTGATAGTCAGGATGGGAAAAAGCACTTTACTCGGATTTAGAGAAATTTCCTGACCCCAAAAGCCAGAGCGTTTTTGGGGTTTTTTATTTATGCAGAAGCGATTGAATTGTTTTATTGGTCTCAATCCGCTGAGAACGGATAATACTGCTGATGCATATCACTTGATTGCAGGGTAAACAGATAAACGAAGTCGTTTTTTGAAAAGAGCGCTTAATTATGTTTACCGGATTAATTGAAGAAATAGGAAAAGTAAAGAATATAATACGAGTGGCGGGGACGTTGCAGGTATGTATAGAGGTTCCCGGAAAAGGAAACGTAGAGTGGGACGTGAAAAATGGCGATAGCGTGAGTGTGGATGGTGTATGTTTGACCGTAGTGAAGTCCCAGGATAACAAATTCTGGGTAGATGTTTCCCGTGAGACACAGCAACGCTCTACCCTCAGGTTTATCAAGCCGGGTAACCCGGTAAATTTAGAACGCGCCCTCAGAGTTGGTCAGCCAATGGGTGGACATTTTGTTTATGGTCACGTGGATGGACTGGGCAGGATTAAACATCTATCTCAGCAGGGCTCCGAGCATATTCTTTATATTCAGCCTGAGGCAACGTTGCTGAACTCTCTTGTGGAAAAAGGCTCAATTGCCTGCGACGGAATCAGCCTTACCATTGCTGAACTGCGAAATGATTCTTTTTCAGTAGTGATAATTCCATATACTTTTAAGCACACCACTTTGCAGTGGAAAAAACCCGGCGATTTTGTTAATATAGAGCTCGACATAATTGGAAAGTATGTCGCCAGGTTTCTCCACAAAGAAGAGCGTATCACCGAAGACTTTCTCAGAGCAAAAGGGTTTTTATAGGAACAATATATCTGTGAGAGGATAAAATGAACAAAAAAGAAGAATTTGAAGAACATTTAGATAACGTGCTAATCAGCGTTGAGGAAGCCATTGAAGAATTCAGGCGTGGGAAAATGTTAATAATGATTGACGACGAAGACCGTGAAAATGAGGGTGATTTTGTTATTCCCGCTGAGTTCGCTACCCCTGAGACTATAAATTTTATGATTAAGAAAGGTGGGGGACTGGTCTGCGTGGCTACCACGCAGGAGCGACTCCAGGAGCTTGGACTTGAATCTATGGTCAGAGAAAACACTTCACGTGAAGGCACTAATTTCGCTGTAGCGGTGGATGCTCGCGAAGGTACCACCACTGGCATCTCAGCATACGACCGTGCACGTACCGTTAGAGTCTTCGTTGACCCGAATGCCACGCCTTCAGACCTGATAAAACCCGGTCACGTGTTCCCATTAGGTGCACGCCCGGGCGGTGTACTCCGACGTGCAGGACACACTGAGGGTGCTGTTGACCTCGCTACTCTCGCAGGTCTTTTCCCGGCAGCGGTAATCTGTGAAATCCTTAACGATGATGGCACTATGGCACGACTCCCTGACCTGAAAAAAATCGCCACTGAATACGGCTTGAAAATTGTCACCATAAGAGACATTATTGCGTTTCGCCGCAGAACTGAGCACCTTGTCAAACGCATCATCACCACTACACTGCCCAATCAATACGGAATCTGGAATCTTCATCTTTATGAACATACCATTACTGGCGAGCTTCACGTAGCACTCACAATGGGCGACATAGAAAAATTTAAATATAAAGAAAACGGCGTTCTTGTCAGGGTACATTCTCAATGTTTTACTGGTGATACACTTGGTTCTTTTCGTTGCGATTGCGGTCCTCAACTCCATAAGTCTATGGAGATGATTGCCGAAGAAGGCGAAGGTATACTGTTATATCTTGGTCAGGAGGGCAGGGGGATTGGACTGAAACACAAACTCATTGCCTACACCCTCCAGGAGCACGGCAGGGATACCGTAGAAGCCAATAAGGAACTTGGGTTTAAGCCAGACCTGCGTGAGTATGGCACCGGCGCTCAAATACTCGTTGACCTTGGTGCCAGACGTATCCGCCTCCTCACCAATAACCCCAGAAAACTCATCGGACTTCAAGGATATGGGCTGGAAATTGTGGAACGTATTCCTATCGTTGTCGGTACAAATGAGTACAACATTGACTACATCCGGGCAAAAAAGGAGAAACTCGGTCATTTAATTGACGAGCAGATTTTTGAGAAAATTAAAAAGGAGGAAAAATAAATATG
>JAGHBZ010000283.1 GCA_021160705.1 Candidatus Sumerlaeota bacterium | reverse complement strand
ATATATGGGGAACCGCAGTTCGTTGCGTGCAAGCAATTTGATAGCACCACCCACAGGGACATCCTCTTCACCGGGGTCGTGCGGACCAGCACCGCGATACTTGAATCCGCGCAAATCCTCGCTCCCACCCATAAAAAATCGTTCACTGATACCAATTCTATCAGCATCGTATGGCATCACGCCAACCTTTGTGTTCAGTGCATAAACGAGGTCTTTATAGAGACGCCAGTATCCATTATAGGTGCCGGTGAATTTGACCAGTGCACCATCAGCATAACCGAGCTCAATACCTCCGCTTTTCAGGTCGCCAGTGGTTGGATATTTTACATCATTACGAGTATCGTGGACGATGCGATAGCGGACTGTGGCGACTGGATATGAATTGATTTTTTCCTCAATGTCATCGTCAACGTCCTTGAAGTTCACATATTCAGTCCGTAGTCGGATATAATGGCGAAGATATTCATTACCCGGAATCCCGAATGAGAGTTGCCCCCCAGTCCTTATTTCATCATAACCTCTGAGGTAGAACATATCACGGTATAACTCCACTCCAAGCGAAGTGCGAGTGCCACGAAAATATCTATCAAGATAGCCGATATGAAACGTCATCATTTTTGTTCCAATCAAGGCATTAAGGTTCAGGTCTTTTGCCTCGCCAAAGAGGTTGCGTTCCCGATATTGTGTCTGAAAAAAAGCACCACTGACATCTCCATAACCCAGAGTAAATATAAGTTTCTGCGTGATACCTTCTTTTACAGAGACAACCATATTCATCACATCAGGTTTCTTTGTAGGCTCGCGTCGGACTTTTACCTCCTCAAAGATACCCAGTGCTTTCAGGCGCTCCACAGTACGCCGCTCTTTAAATAGACGATACACATCCCCACGCTTTAGCTGGATTTCTTTCCGGATAATATCCTCTTTTACAGGCGGTGCAATACGAAGATACCATTTCTCAATCCAGCTGAGTTCTTCAGGTTTTGGGATTTCGTAAGGCTCTATTCGTTCTATAGGAACCTCTCCTACATATACTCTCTGGTTTTCATTAATGTTCAGGACCAGAGTAACGCTTCCTTTTTGTGTGTCACGTTTAAATTCATATCGGGGAACCATTAGAATAAATCCCTCGTCGCCATACATTTGCTGAAGTTTTACCAGACACTTGCGGAGTTGTTTGGCAGAGAAATAATGCCCGACCATTCGGTCAAAGACCTTCAGGACTTCATCACGGCGAAATATCCGTATACCTCGAGGCTCAATAGCAGAGACACGGTAGCGAATGCCTTCCTGGATTTCAATTACCGGACAGACCCAGTTCTTTTGCTCATTGTAGATGAACTTCCCGCGTTTGACCACCACATCCAGAAACCCTCGTGCCAGATAGAATTGCCTGATAGCATCAAGGTCTTCTTCAAAGGCATCGGGATTATAATATCGTTTAAGAAACCACCATGAGCCACGATTGGCAACGAGAAATCTTAAGCGCATACTTGAAAATGACCGATTCCCCTTAAAAAGCAGGTCTTTAATCAGAAGGCGTTTGCCTTCGTTTATGTAAATATTGAGCACAACGGAATTGGGTTCCTTGCCAGTGGCGGTGCTGACATCAACCGTGAGCTGGTAAATTTTTTTCTCCGCATAAAGCCGTGAAATCTTTGTCCAGACAACTGTGTCTACATTCGCTGGAAGCGTATCACCGACTTTTATCGGAAGTGCTCGTTTAATCTCATCTGCGGTAAAGATATGGTTTCCAAAAATTACAATGTCTTCTATGGTGAGAGGAATCTCTTCAAATACCAGGATAAGTTTAATCCCGTCTTCGTATGGTTCCTTTTTCTCCTGAATCATTGTAAATTTGCCAGTGCGATATAATTCTTTAATGAGTTTATTGGTTGTGAGTGGAGAGTATGTGTCGCCTTCCTTGAGCGTAAATATTGACCGCACTTCCTCCTCGCTAATATGCTTCAGCCCCCGAAATTCTATTTTTTTGATAACAGGTTGTCCGTAGCATAACGCACAGGTTATCAAAAAGAGAAAGATAAAGGATGTGGTATTCCGGACACACATTCTGTCATATTTCTTTGTTGACCCCATCTGGTAATCTCTTCCTTATGTTTATGATATGTTGTTACGAAATGAAATGACCTAATATTCTTACTAAGGTCAATTGACAGGTAAATACCTTTTTCTAATGTAAGTGTGCAAGCTAAATATAATTATTGAATCACGGGATTCATCAGTGTTTTTTAATTAAAAATTTCAACAGGACAATGACGATAAGAACCAGCAGAGCGCATAATGATAGATAGAGTCCAAGACGAAAGCTGAATGGTTCGTAGCAAAGCGTGATGCGAGCAGGCGAGTTCACATCTGGAATGCAATGCATTATAGCATTAATAGGTTTTAGTTTTTTGCGTTCTCCATCAGGAAAATAAGCAGTCCAGCCCGGATAAGCAGGTAACGAGATGAGCACATCGCCCTGACCCTCCTGAGCAGTGAGAGTCATTGTGTTGTAATTTTTCCAGTAGACGCTCAGTCCTCTGGATACTTCATCAGGCATTGCAGAGGGTTGGTCTATCAGATAATCAGTAACGAATTCTGTCCCGAAAGAATACTTGAGCCTGCCAAAGCGATAGAATGTCCCATCAAGTGCGTCAAGACGAAATATCTTCTGGAGTTCATCCCGCCAGAAGACCGCACCCTTCCAGTCAAGGTTTTCGAAAATCCGATATGAAGAAACGTTTGCTACAAATTGAAACCGTTCTGAAGAAACCGGCAGGTCTCGTTCGCAATAGATGTAGCGGACATTTAATAGGGAGAGCAACAACGAGTCAGGAGCCGGGTTACGTATATTCCGATTATACGTGAGTAGAAAATCTTTATACCGGATAGATGGCAGGAGTCCTTCTTCGTAGCCACCAATGAGTGGAACTGAAAAAATTATATTTGCATCTGGTTGTAAACGAACGAACCGCTCATAGACTGCTGAGGAGGTCTGGGTCAGAAAGTACTCATCGTCTCTAGTCATCAGACGAAACGTTCGGTAAAACTCATCCCGCGACGGCGTGAGTACATTATTTCGGTTAAGTAGTTTCTTCTGAATGGTTCTAACAGGTGTGGTGAAATTAAATGTTTCATTTCGGCTGTTCATAAACAAATCCAGAAAAATAGCCAAAAATAAGACAGGAAGTAGCAAACGATACTTTTTGGATAGGAGACGCTGAGCCATTATAGCAGAGATGAACTTCGCTGATAAGAGTGTCCACACCAGAAGAGCAAGGCAGAGAATGCGTGCTGGGACACGATAGTGCTCAAGGAACGGGAACACTGCAAGTATAATTTTAAAAATCGGGGTATTCTTGCCTAAAGCAAAAATTACAAAAAAGATTGAAAGAATAAAAAGAAAAATCTCTTCGCCACTCCGACGCTTGAAAAAATAAAAGAGGGAAAAAATGAGCAGGATAAGGGGTATTATACCAAAGTAAAGATTGAATTCAGGATAAGTAAAAGGGAGGTTCTGGTGTCCGATTGGGTGACGATAAAATCCAGGGTGGATGAGGGTCGCAAGGAATTTAGGTGGCATAGAAAATGATGCAGCATACCCAAACCCACTGATAGCACGATACGTCAACCTGCTGTGGGCGAGTGTGGGCAGAATCTGAACTGCTGACAGAAACAAAGCGAATCCTGAAGCCATAACAATCAATCCAATCAAAATGATTCGGTCTTTTAGCGAATGTGTCCTGTCAGTCAACAGCCAGTAGATAGCGTAAAGAAACAGGAAGAAAAATGTGTAAGCAACATATTGAGGGTGTCCGGCAAGGATTTGTAACGCGGTGGTGATGATGAAAAGCAAAAGGTATGAGAAGGATTTCTGTTTTAAGAAGCGAATGAAAGATAAAATTATCAAAGGCAACCAGGCAATTGCGATAAGGGCTGCGAGATGTTCTACCTGAGCCTGCACCAGACCACTGAGCGGGATAATCAGCGCGAACACCAGTGCGACTGATGGCATCACCTCGAACCCCAGAACAAATAACAGAAAACAGAAATACCCTAAAAGAATCAGATGAAATAATATACATACATTTATACCTGTGATGACAGGGAAGATTAGGAAGAGCAACCAGTTAACCGGATAGAATACCCCTGTCTGCATAGTGGCTAAAAAGGGAGCACCACCGAATTTATATGGATTCCACAACGGAATGATACCTGAATGCAAAGACCCCGCCAGGATGTACCTGAGCGGATAAAACAGCGAGGTCATATCTGCTCCGTTAGTCAGCCGTTTAGAACTCACTAATGGATGGTAAAAGACCAATACGCAAATAAGTATCGCAAGAAGGGCATAAATATGGAAAATAATCTTCGGCTTTTTAGTCATTGAATTTTTTCAATAATAGTGGTTTGGTTTCGTTATTCAATTAATCTAAATTAAACTATTTGTACTATCGCAGAAGATAAAACCACGCAAGCAGATTATCCATAGCAGATGAGAGCAGATGAATGTGATACACAATATTGAAAAGAAAAATTCGCGGTTCCACCCGCCTGGATTATTGTTCCTCTGCGTATCGTGTTTATTAGCCCTTGTCGCACTGTTTATCCGAAATTATCTTTACGCAGTCGGCGACCAGGGACTCCAGCTCGCTCTGATTGAATGGCTGAAAAACCCTGAAGTGTTTGCTAATGATATTATCACTATCGCATTCAGAGAGTACAGGTCGTTTCTCTTCCCTATAATTCTTTTTTTGTCGCGGTATATAGCGCCATACGGCTTACTGTTATTTCTTCATCTTATCAGTCTTTTTGGATTTTTTTATCTCTATTTGGTGCTTGCCCGGGATGTTACTGATGATGTACTCTCGTCGCTATGTGCTGGGCTAATTATTGCATTTCCGCTACCCATTCTCGCTGGAAGCCCGATAATTAGCTCCCATTT
>JAGHBZ010000311.1 GCA_021160705.1 Candidatus Sumerlaeota bacterium | reverse complement strand
GGAAATAAATACTACGATACGCTTGCAACAAAGCACATCTTGACCTTTAGTGGAATTGATGTCTGAGCTAAAGTTGAGTTGTTGTGAAAAGGTCTTCATCTCCTGGCTTCCTGGTCTCCTTATAGAAAAAAAAGAGTATTTATTAGGAATCCAGGAGACCAGAATAGGTCTGCGATAGTGAGATTCTTCGCTTTAAATAGAAAAGTAAATTGATAGTACGATATGCTTGCAACGAAGCAATTTTTCTTCTCAGTGTACTCGGTGAACTCCGTGGCTAAAAAGAAAAAGAGCAAACCGTAGAGGGTTCAGGATTTACTGAGATGAGCAATATGATTATTCCGTGTGTTTGTATGAGAAGCTTCCCGGCAGGGTGCACAGTTTTTGTGCTCATTTACCTTACATAATTTGAACAGTCTAAACCAGATAATAGATAACTTCAGTGAAATCAAGTGACTTGACTCTAACTCCATAAATTTACAGATATGGCAAAGTTTTTGCTTACTCTATCAATAGAACCTAAAAGGGGAATCTATGATGAGAGCACTAAATAAACATTCCTTTTCACTGGTTGAAGTAATCATCTCAATTGTAATAGCAGCCACTCTCTTTGTCCTCGTGCTTCAGGTAGTGGCTATGATTAACTCCGCAGAGGCAAAATCCACACAATATGCCTTTTCAGCAAACTATGCGGAGGGAATTCTGGAGAAGATACTTGAAGCACCTTATGATGAGATAGACTACGGAAATACCCTTAGTCCCAGCGGGTTTAAGATGCCATCCTCAGCTCAGGAGCATAAGCCAATTGAGAAGATGGAGGGTGCAATGGAGGAGTTTGATTTCCCCGGTGCTTACTACACTATTTCTATTCAGGAGTTACACGACAATGTTGCTAACTCGGATTACAAACTTGTAACAGTGAGTATCCACTGGCGTTCATACGGACGAGAAAGTCGTCCCCTTTCATTTGATTTAAGTGTCCGTATTTACCCGAAGCCTGAGATATAAGAAGGGAAAAAAATGTCTGGCATAAAAAGAAAAAAAAGTGACTCTGGAACGACCCTGATAGAGGTGCTGATTGCCTCTTTTGTGTCAGGGCTTGTTCTGGCAAGTATGTTATTTCTTGTGCTCTTTGTGCAAAAGGCAGAGAGCTCTTCCTTTGGCAGGACATTCATCTCACTCCAGGTAACAAAAGCATCTGAGTTTATTGCACGTCACGTCCGTGTAGCGAGCCGCAATTTTGGTCTGCAGTTCCTTGACCCTCTTGACCCGGATGACCCTGACAATTATCGCTATCGCCGGGTAGAGTTCCAGGTCCCTCAGTACTCCGGGGGAAGCATAAGCTACGTTGAGTCTGCATTCTATTATGACCCGGAGGCGCAGATAATATATTACGTGCCCGATGTCAACGCTTCACCCACTCAGAACATCCCTGTGGCTTACAATATTACGCAATGTATATTTTATATATATCCTCCTGACCTCGGAAATCCTAGTATAATCCCAGATTACAATGAGCTTGAGTATGAGATAGTGGGGATGTGCCGAATCAGAGACAAGGTCTATACAGATTATGTATACAGCAGTGCAGTTATACGAACTCCTGAACCCCAATAATTAATACTCAGGAAAGGAGACTGATTAGAATGCGTAAATTAGCGAAAAATAAAAAAGGTGCGGTCTTACCGCTCACACTTATTCTCATTGCCATAATAACCGGGATAACCATACCCTATTTTGTGGCAAGAGTAAATACTCATTACCGTGTCACACTTAGGAAGGTTGCACTGAAGGAGGCATATTATGCGGCGCATTCAGGGGTGAATTTTGCCCTATTATATATTGCAAACCATGAAGAGGCTATTCCTGAGGGTGAAGACGAGATTACATTTACCCAATTTGACCAGCTGGAAAAACTCCACAGGGTCACAATCAGCACTACAGAACTGGCTAATGTTTACCTGGCAGAGGCTGAGGGCTACTCAAGAGGAGTTACAAAACTCCTTCGTGCATATATCAGAAAGAATCCACCCTCCAAGGTCTTTGACTACGTCTATTTCCTGAACAATTGGGGTTGGTGGTATGGCTCGTCCATTTATGGATGGGGCGATGTGAGAAGCAATGGGAGATTTGACTTTAAATCCGGTCCTACCCTCTATGGGGAGATTTTCTCTCATTTTGAGATTGATACTCACGGCAATGACATCAAGGGCTCAGCAACTAACCCTGAGTACCAGCACCCATTCATAGACCGGGTGGAGATGCCCAATCTCTATAACATAGATTATTATGTGAATATGGCAGAAGAAAAGGGCGGTAGTCTTATGGTAGGCTCTGACCTTGTGATTGATAAGGTACACGAGGGTAACCTATACCTTGAAGGCACTGATGCCAACCCCATTAGGATTGATGGACCGGTGGTGGTGACCGGCAACGTGATTATAAAAGGCAAGGTCACCGGACAGGGCACTATCTATGCTGGACGGAATATTTACATCGCAGGTGATATTACCTACGTTAACCCCCCTGACTACGCTGAGTATAAATCCATTCAGCAGACCAACCCAAGAGATTATGATGCCAAAAGAGATTGGGTGGATGATAATAAAGACAAAGACCTCCTTGTGCTGGCTGCAACGGAGAATATCTGGTTCGGCGATTATACCAAATATTATTACTGGCAATACTACGTATGGAATAACTCAGAATGGGGACTTAAATACAAGGGCGATGAACACGTCGGTGCTGATGGGATTCCCGGGACTGACGATGATGATATACCCTATGACCACGATAATGACCCGGATACACCGCCTACTACCTGGTATGACATAGATGGCGACGGTGAAGTGGATGATAATTACAACTGGGACGTTGATGTAGTAGTAGGTGACCTCAGCACCTATAACCGTTATCCCACTGATGGGTATGGCAAACCTATTCCTTACTCCAATGTCTGTCAGGATTCCATCCAGAACGTCTACGCTGTGGGATACACTAACCACGCCTACGCAGGGATGGGTAATAGAATCAAGATATATGGAGCTCTTATTACCAAGGATGAAGCTGTTGTATCCTGGGGAAACGTAAGCTTTGTTTATGACGAACGACTCCACAGCCGATACAATCTTGACCCGAATCGGTTCGTTGACCTTGGCATCCCCCCTGCATATAAGACACAAATTGTAGCCTGGGAGGAACCATAAAGATGAAGAGAAGAAGAGAACTAATAATATTTAATCCAATATTAATACTTCTCGTGGGGATTCTCTTCTTTCTCCAATTCCCTACTCCTTCTCCGGCTCCAATCTCAGCACCGCCTCCAGAAAGTGAAAAAAGCAAGCTTGAGAAAGGGGAACCACAGGTTGAAGAAGACCTCTCAGGTGAAGAGATGGGCTCCATCTCAAGGTATCCCACTCAGGAGGAACGAAAAAGGATTGCCCGGGATTCCGCTGAGAAGAGGCGAAGGCGTAACATTGCTGCTCGTAAACACTTTAACCGCCGCCTCACCACCCAGGAGATAGAAAAACTTAAGGAAAAGGCACGCCCCCCAATGCTCAAGACAAAAGAAGGTAAAGTATCTCAAATACACCCTACTTCCTCTGCTACATCACGCATTTCAACTACTTCCCTGCTCACGACAATTGCCTTCGCAATCTTTGTCATCCTACTCGCTTTTCTCTATTATTTCTTTCTGCTTCACCGGGGGAAGACTCGCATACACTTCTCTAAATAAATGTGGAATGAAGGTTCTATCCCCTGCGGTGGGGTACTTGGTTGGGTATATGAGTCAGGAGAGTTTATCTGATTGATGAGGTACAGAAGCGTGCACCTTTTTCTGTAAATTACGATTAAGCATTGATTGAGATGGATAGAGGATATGTGTTCTAATTAATTCAGATAAATGTTCCGGGGTCAGCCCATATTGTTCGTAGAGCTCAGAGGGTTTGCCGTGTTCAACAAATCTATCAGGAAAACCAAGCAAAATACAATGACGTCTGTTAAAATTCTCAGAGGTGAAAAATTCGTTGACTCCTGAACCGAACCCACCAACGACCGTGTTATCCTCAAGTGAAAAGATGTATTCGTAAGTTTCAGCGACCCAGCGTAGAAATGCTTCGTCCAGTGGCTTCACGAACCGCATATTTGCCACGGCAATCCCGATACCTGCTTTCCTCAGGAGTTCAGCGGTTTTGAGAGCGGTCTCAACAAAGTGACCTACTGCCAGAATGATTCCCCCTTCGCCCTCGCTGACAAGCTCTGCTTTGCCCCAGGGAATTGATTTAAATTCCCCCGGGGGGAGAGCTGCTGAGAGCCCGGGCGATTTACCTCGTGGATAGCGTATTGCTACGGGTCCGTACCTCTCCTGGCTCAGCACACTATAAAGCATCGAGCGCAACTCTACGTCGTCTTTTGGTGCCATTATGGTCATACCCGGTATGAGACGAAGATACGAAAGGTCAAACATACCGTGATGCGTGGGTCCATCCTGCCCTACAATCCCTGCTCGGTCAATCGCAAAAACCACTGGCAGATGTTGTAGAGCAACGTCATGAATTATCTGGTCATAGGCTCGCTGTAAAAATGTTGAATATATGCATACCACCGGCTTAAGCCCGCTACGTGCCATACCCGCAGCGAGTGTCACTGCACATGCCTCTGCAATACCTACATCAAAAAATCGTTCTGGAAATCTCTCAGCAAACTCCCTCAAACCCGTTCCTTCAGTCATCGCTGCGGTGATGGCAACAATTCGCTTATCCTGTTGTGCAAGTTCGCACAGCGCTTTACCAAATACCTGAGTATAAGTAAGCTCACTCTTTTTCGTCTCACCGGTTTCTATGACAAATGGCGGTGCACTGTGGAACTTTTCGGGTTGCTCTTCTGCTGGTAGATAACCCTTTCCTTTTTTGGTGAGGATATGGAGGAGGCGCGGACCGCGGAGTCCTTTTACTTTATTGAGCATACTGATAAGCTGGGGTAAGTCATTTCCATCTACAGGACCGATGTACCTTATGCCCATCTCTTCAAAAAATATACCGGGAACAATCAGCCCTTTGAGGCTTTCTTCCACGCGTTGAGTAAATTTTACCAGTCTTGTGCCAAGCCGACGCGCAAACCTCCTGACAAATTCCTCAAGGTCTTCTTTTGCTATGTTATAAAAATTATGAGTTATGAGCCGGGTAAAAATCCTTGTTATTGCGCCAACATTCCGGGCAATGCTCATCTCGTTGTCATTAAGCACTATAAGCATATCAGTGCCCTGCTGACCGAGGTTATTCAGGGCTTCATACGCAAGACCACCAGTCATTGCACCATCGCCAATGACGGCAATGACTTTGTGCTGCTGTTGCTTGCGGTCTCTGGCGATGGCTGCACCTAAAGCGGCCGCAATTGACGTTGAAGCATGTCCTGCAGTAAATTCATCATACGGACTTTCATAAGGCTGACAAAATCCGCTCAACCCATCTTTTTGACGAAGTGTATGAAATCTATCTTTGCGTCCTGTTAATATCTTATGGGCATATAT
>JAGHBZ010000282.1 GCA_021160705.1 Candidatus Sumerlaeota bacterium | reverse complement strand
ATATTCTTCATCCACATTTACCACAGGCACGGGTGCCTCTGGCGAGGTTCGTTCCACTTTTCCCCAGATATAACGGTCAAGTATAATATCGCCAATCACCAGAACTCTTAATCCTTTGAGCTGATGACGAATGAGTTCTTCATAGTCTATCTGTTTTGGACTCATAGTTCCCTCTTAGCATTAAATTTTGTAGACTATCAAGCAATCACGAGATTGCAATTAAATCTGAGTACCTAAAACATTATGAGTCTTTATATTACTTTTACAACGAGTCTTTCTCTGGACTCAGCCCTTCTCCTAAATACGGCTTTATACTGATTTCTCGGATTACCCAACGGAGTTCAGAACACTTTTAATTTTCGCTACAATAATATCAATAGCCACTTTATTAAACCCACCTTCAGGTACAATAATGTCAGCAAATCGCTTTGATGGTTCAATAAACTCAAGGTGCATTAATCTGACCACGTCCAGATATTGCCGAATAACAGAGTCCATAGTGCGTCCTCGTTCCTTTATGTCTCGAGTTAAACGACGGATAAACCGAACGTCCGGGTCGGTATCCACAAATATTTTTATGTCAAGCTCCTCTCTCAAACGCGGGTCTACAAGTACCATTATTCCTTCAATTATGATAATCCGGGCTGGTGGAATTAGCACTGTCTCCTTTCGTCTTGTATGCGTGATATAATCATAGACAGGACGCTGGATACTTAACCCCTGGCGGAGTTGTCTGATGTGCTTCACCAGTAGCTCGTTATCAAACGCATCCGGATGGTCGTAATTTATCCGTTCTCGCTCTTCAGGGGGTAAATCGCTTCGGTCAAGATAATATGCATCCTGTCCAATGATGACCGCATCCTTCTCGTTCAGTTCCCTGACGATAGATTTGGCGACAGTAGTTTTACCTGAGCCGGTTCCCCCTGCTATCCCTATTACGAGTCTCTTCATTTGTCTGGAATTCCCTGTTTTGTTACTTCAGAGAATCTATAATAAGTCTACTCTTACGTATAGCAAGCTCAAGTGCTTCATTAACGTCACGCCGTCCATTAAGCGCAGCTTCTACCTGGTCTGTAATTACCTCTCGTAGTAGCTCCCAGTATGGTTCTCTTGGCTCGAAAATCCCCAAATCTAACTGAGAGACAACTACCTTGTAGTTTGGATTGCTCTCCAGGAATTCCTGCATTTCCGGAGTCTTAAGACAGGAGTAACGGATTGGCAGATAGCCACTTTTTATTGCCCATCTTGTGGCAATCTTTGTGCTCGTCAGAAACTTTAAAAAACGCCACGCCATTAATTTTTCCCGTTCCGGACGTCCGGCAAAGATACCGATATTTGTCCCTTGAAATAACACACGTCCCGGCTTTCCAGTAGGGGAGGGGATTGGTGCAACTCGCCACTCAAATTTGTTACCTACTGCCTTCTCTACAAATGGTATACCAGCAGTGGAACCTATAAACATCGCTATTTTGGCTGAACCAAACGGCGTTGAAAGATAACCTGATTCAATATATCCCACCCTGTATTTGTGAACCAACTCTACCAGATACTCCAGACATCGTTTGCCTTTCTCGTCCGCAAACACTAATTCGCCGTTCCTATCTATATACCGATGACCACTTATATAAAGCAGGGTGCTGAACGCCTCAATAAATGGACGTGTGGCAAAACCATAAATAGGGTTCTGCTGGCTGTGTCGGGTTACCTTTATAGCAATCTCACGCATCTCGTCCCAGGTGCGGGGTGGAGCAGTGTAGCCTGATTTTCGTAATAAGTCCATATTTACAAATAGGACGTATGCACTCTTATTAAATGGCATTGTGACCATTCTGCCATCCCAGGAGTTATCTTCACGAAAGACTTTTACAATGTCATTGATTTCGCTACTGGTGAGTCCATCCTCCGGAAGGGTGAAGTAATTCTGAACTGGCTCCAAATAATTTCGTCGCATAAATCTTACAGTCCAGCTCTCGTACATCTGGGCAATTGTAGGAAATACACCAGAAGTTATTGAAGCAATCAATTTCTGGTGAAGCTGAGCATAATTCCCCTGATAAATGGCATTTATATGGACGTCTGGATAAAGTGCCTCAAATTCTCGTGCAAATTTGTTAATCAAGGCTCCATGCTTGCCTCCCATTGAGTGCCAGAAATTCACTATGATTTTCTCTTTATCGCCCGCACTGGAGATATGGTGGCGTGATGACTTTAATATCAATATAACTCCTGTGAGCAATAGGAGTATTACTATGGGGAATGTGTATCGTCTCATTGCCAGCATTTAAATTTATCAAATAGATATAAGAATATAAGAGACGAAAAGAACTAAAGCAATGAAAAAGCAATGAATTGGAAAGATTACCCGCAACAATTATCATACAAATAGACATCGTCTATTGAGTGAAGTAAATCTTATTTAATAGAAACAAACAACCATTCCACTTAGCGGAGCACTCCGATAATGATAAAAAAGACTTGATTTTTTAGACGGGAAATTATGTAAGTAAGGGAAAGT
>JAGHBZ010000156.1 GCA_021160705.1 Candidatus Sumerlaeota bacterium | reverse complement strand
GTATTATATTCTGAAGAAGAAAATAGTTTAGTGAAAGAAAAAAATAAGTCTTCAGGAGGTGTGGTGTAGATGGTAAGCCTGGTTTTCCCACGTGATTTTCTGTGGGGCGTAGCAACTTCAGCTTTTCAAATAGAAGGGGCTCTGGATGCTGGCGGTGCAGGGGAGTCGGACTGGCGACGCTGGACACATCGCTCAAACACCATTGCAAATCGGGATACCGCAGAACGTGCCTGTGACCATTATCACCGCTGGCGGCAGGACGTGGGGCTTCTCAAGTGGCTTGGTGTAAGACTATATAGGTTCTCTATTGCATGGGAACGTATCCAGCCTACTGATGGTCATTCCTGCTCAAGCAAAGGACTGGATTTTTATAAAAGGCTGGTGGATGAACTGCTCTCTGCTAATATTATTCCGATGGTAACCCTTCATCATTTTGTGAATCCTGCCTGGATTGCAGAGCTCGGTGCCTGGCTCAATCCAGATACCCCAAAATATTTCGCTGATTTCTGTAGCATTGTTGTGAAAGAACTCGGGGATAGAGTTCGCTATTGGATAACTATAAACGAGCCAACTGCGGTGTGTGGTGGTGGATATATCACAGGTAAGTTTCCTCCGGGCGAGAAGAATCAGACTCAGCATTATTTCATAGCAATTATCAATATGCTAAGGGGACACTCACTGGCAGTACGGGCAATTCGAGCCACTGCACCACTTCTGCCCCGTATAGGGCTTGCCAGAGCGCATATCTATTTTGAGCCCTTTGACCCTGGCGAATCTACTGACCGTCGTGCAACTCAGGTTACCGATTATTCGTTTAATCGGATTGTCCTTGAACCTTTATTGACTGGGGAAGTCCCGGAACCCCCTGTGGAGATACGTCATCATTTTCCCGCAAAAGTTTCTCGGCAAATAACTGGACTGGCAAAATCCCTTGACTATATTGGTCTGAATTATTATTGCCGTGTCAGAGTCAGAGCACCAGAGACCGGCTGGGAAACGATTGGTGGAAAATGGGTTCACACTGAAGATGCTCAGATAACTGCAATGAACTGGGAGGTGTACCCTCCAGGGATTTTTAACATCCTGATGTACTATAAAGGGCTATTAGGTGACCTGCCAGTGTTTATCACAGAGAACGGGTATCCAACAGAGATGCGTCCCGGCGAGGACACCACTGAAGATGATGATAGAATTAATTATATTGCCACTCATCTTGCACAAATTCATAAAGCAATGATGGCAGGTATAGATGTATTGGGATATTGCTATTGGTCGTTGATGGATAATTTTGAATGGGCTGAAGGATACCGCCCACGGTTTGGACTCTTTTTTGTGGATTTTGCTACTCAGAAACGCATTCCCAGAAAAAGCGCACATTTTTATAGAAACCTTCTGAAGACCGGTCTACTGCTTGAACCATAGAGTATAGGTAATTTATAGACCCGTCGTGTATAGCGGAGCGATGACTAAAGTCCATCCCTCACAATGAGCACACTGACAAAAACCATTTGCGAGTCCAGAGTAATCTGCTACACTTCTTTTAATTTTTTGATTTTCCCGGACGTTTTCGTAAAAAATAGCAAGAGATTCAACAACATATTTCAGCACTGATAAACGAAGGGATTCAAAGTGACGAAGAGATATAAACTTTTTATTTTGCCTGACCATCATGAGATTGAGTTCACTGCCGGGAAGACACTGAAGAAAATCCTGGACAGAGCAGGAATATTCCTGACATATCCCTGCGGGGGTAGAGGTGATTGTGGTAAATGCCTTGTGCATATCCTTAATCCTATGCCCGTTGAACCTACTGAGGCAGAGAAACGTTTTATTCCAGAAGATAAGCTAGAGCAGGGGTATAGACTTGCCTGCCAGTATGTTCCGCACTCGGATACTAAAATTGCGATACCACCTGCAACACGGGAAGAAGCAGCAAACATTCTGATAGAGTCGCGTGTTGCCAGGCGAATTCGGTTTGCACCCGCAGTTAGAAAGGTCTATTTGACCGAGCTTGTTCCAGCAGATATTGAGCACCAAATCTGCGACACAGAACTGGTCAGCAGACATCTTGACACAGACCAATGGTCGTTATCAGCAATGCAGAAATTACCCCTGACATTGCGCAGAAGCAACTACAATGTCACTGCCACCCTATATAAAGACTTAATCCTTGACATTGAACCCGGTGATACCAGCCAGCGTGTATATGGTGTTGCCGTTGACGTCGGCACAACGACTATTGCTTCTGCACTACTTGATTTAAGAAATGATGCAGTACTCGCACGACGCACTTGCCTCAATCCACAACGTCGTCTGGGTGCTGACGTTATTTCACGCATTAGCGCTATTGTGGATGCTATGAATAGAAATGGTAGAGTTGAAGACGCTCAACAAATGGTCAGCGAATTCCAGCAGCTGGTGGTTAGTAGTATTCAGGAGCTGATTAATACTATGTGTACTGAAAATAATATCAGTCCACAGGAAGTTTACGAGATTAGTTGTGCCGGGAATACGGTGATGAGTCATCTTCTGCTGGGCATCAATCCAGAGTATCTTGGACTTGCTCCGTTTGTTGGAGTCTTTCGCCAAATGCAGTCTGTCAGGGCAACTCAACTCGGGTTTCAGATACACCCTGAAGGGGTTGTTACTGTCCTGCCGAACATCGGTGGGTTTGTGGGTGGGGATATTGTAGCTGATATGCTTATTGCAGGTATGGACCTGCTCAAGAAACCCGCTATGCTTATTGACATCGGAACAAACGGCGAGGTGGTGGTTAAAGACAAAGATGGCTTGCTCAGAGCCACGTCAGCCGCAGCTGGTCCCGCTTTTGAAGGCGCTCAAATCTCACAAGGTGTGCAGGCTGCCTCTGGTGCTATTGACAGAGTGTTCATTTCGGATAATGGGCAGTGGGAGATTTCTACTATTACCGGTGAACCGCCAATCGGGATTTGTGGTAGTGGGCTGGTCAGTGCAGTGGCTGAATTGCGTAAAGCAGGATTTATTAACTCCAATGGAAGAATCCTTAATCCTGAGGAGATTTCGCCGGACGCACCCGCACGACTTTTTCTTGAGCGTTGCGTAACAAAAAATCAACAAAAGGCTATTCTACTTGCTGGGGCTCAGGAAAACGCCCCTGAACCCATTTATATCACTCAATATGATATTCGGGAACTCCAGCTGGCAAAAGGTGCTATTGCCACTGCTCAGGAGATTTTGCTGAAGATTGCCGGGCTGAAACCCGAAGAGATTGATACGCTTTTTATTGCGGGAGCATTCGGGAATTATATCTCTCCTGAAGACGCTGTGAGAATTGGACTGGTTCTGCCGAGTATTCCACTGGAACGAATAAAATTTATCGGCAATGCCGCTCTGGCTGGCGCCTCGCTCGTCCTGCGTAGCACAAGGTGTCGGAAGATTGCTCAGAAGATTGCAAGTGCAACAAAGTTCGTTGAATTGGCTAATCGCCCTGACTTCCAGGATACTTTTATTATGAACACAAGATTACCCTGAAAAAATTTCCTTTAATTCTTCTGCAGAAAACATTGACTTTTCCCTGATACCTTCGGGATATTACCCCAAAATTAAACCATCCAGATTGCACTCCACTGTTGTGGGGTAGCTATAAGCATCCACCCTGATTTCATAGTGTCTTACTTTTTTAGGACACAAGAGTGAAATTTATCCGGATATAATGAACTATTTTTCACTAAAAATTTTTATTTGCTCTGTGGGAAAGATAAAATCTGTGGATAAAACGATTATTAAGCAATGAGGTAGTGTTCCTTGAGTACCCCAGGCTCTGCCATAGACCCCTGCTAAGGGATTCTAAAAATCAAAAAGGGTGGTGCGTAAAGAAAGGACACCATTTCCTGGATTCCTGGTTTCCTTATAGAAAAAAGAGTATCAATAAGGAATCCAGGAGAGCAGGATAACTCCGAAATAGTGAGTTTTTCCGCTTTAATCAGAAAGGGAAATTAATACTACAATATACTTGCAACAAAGCAAATCCTGAACTTTAGTGAAATTGAGTTCTGAAAGGCTGTCTGACAATTCAATTTTTAGCAAACTATTAACCAGCTGGTTCGCAGAAAGACACTTGACATTATTAAGGTGACAGAATTAGCTGTCTGGTTAAATTTTCTCAAATTTCACATTATCGGACAGCCTCTCTGTTCCCTAAATTTTTTTATTATTGGAGAATTTTAATAAAGCAATTGGTGATGCCATCCTTCAGGTCATCGGGTGAACCAAGGACGTCGTAATTCATAAACGTTACCCTTGTTGCATTATCATTTTTCCCGTCTGGCATAATGAACCTCAGCCCGGTAGTGAGGTTTCCGACTCTGGCTTTGCATTTAATCGTTGCAAGAGTGCCGGGATTTTTGAGTATATCCGGCTCTGAACTCCCCATCTTGTAATAAATTACACCCTTGTCAGAAGCGACGAGATTCTTTATCTGATAGTCAAAAGGGAACGCCTCGTGGTAAAGTCCATCAAAGATATTTATCCCTCTTGTAATCCAGTTCCCCTCGTCGTAATCAACCACCTCAATGACTCCGGGATTGTATTGAATAACTAACTCAAGGTTATCAGCGGGAACTCTCTCTTTATTGGTAAGATAAATGTGGACGGAAAATTCTTCGTTCAAATGAACCGTCTCTTTTTCAGGCATAAGGAATAAATGAATCCCATAAGAGAACTCAGGTATCTGAAGAGTGCCACCCTCAAAGTAGCCAGTAAATCCTGAAGATGAAGGCATCACGGCTTCCTCTGCCTCAGCAGGCGTTGTAATTGTCACACTGGCAGAGATAACGCCATCCCTGTCATCTGTGGGTTCGCCGAGAATATCATCTTCTCCGTGCGCCACCGTAGTAAATGTATTGCCAAGACCAGAAAACTCAATCTGTGTAAATTCTGTGGGTTTCAGTGCACGCCATTTTATAAAGAACAGATTTTTTTTATCCGGGTTTATGGGTTGCTGGAGTTGTGCTTCATAGACCACGTACCCCTCGTCATAATACACCTTTGCTGAAGGAGGTGTAGAAGCGAGCGACCTGAGCCATTCATCTTTGCATCCTGTTGGCTCAAGATATTCCGGGTCATAGGAGATTATAATAAATAAACGGTCAAAATACCTGGTGGCACGATTGCTGAGTGCAAGAGCAGTGACGAACTCCTCGCCGACTCTTTTTCTGATGTCCAGTGGCGAGAAATAAAGCACGACATTATTCAGGTTGGGTTGCATATTAAATCTGCTTATATAACCAGAACTCTTGGTAGAGACTCTTCTGCTGGTGGGACGACTTCTTGTGGGTCTCCTTGACCTTTTTATTGAAGTCTTGCCACGACGAGCAATCTTTGAAGGAGTGGGTGGTTTTTTTGGCGGGGGTTTAGTGGATTTACCGTAAGAATTTCTCGCCCCCTCACCACTGAATTCCACTACCCACAGGAACATTAACACTATGATGAGTATTTGTTTTGTCATCTTCATTTTTACTTTTTGCTAAACTCTCTTATTCTCCTATCTGCACGGATAAAATGCAACACGTTTTTATCCTTCTTTAAACGTGTTGAGCCAGGGATATGCTTATTTAGATTTTATGAAAAATAACTTTGACTTTTTGAAAATAGACAGAATTTTCTTCAGAGGAGTTTGCCGTTCATAATGCAGAACTCTATTTTTTGTAAGACCTCCAGAGCAATTCTCCAGTCCTTCCCCGTCGCTATCCATCTCACCGCAGAATATGAGACACAAAAAATCGCTTTTAAGAAATGAGTTATTCAGACTTTACAATTCTCACGGGAAATCTTTTACTTATATTTCAGGAATCCATTCCGTGTGGTTCAGTGTGCTTCAGTGGCTGATACTTTTTTAGCCACGGAACTACACGGAGTCCCACGGAAAAATCTTTTCCTTATGTTTCTACTGCTGCCTTTAATCTACTTCCGTGTGGTTCAGTGTGATTCAGTGGCTGATATTTTTTAGCCACGGAACTACACGGAGTCTCACGGAAAATCTTTTCCTTATGTTTCTAATGCTGCCTTTAATCTACTTTCCGTGTGGTTCAGTGTGATTCAGTGGCTGATATTTTTTAGCCACGGCACTACACGGATTCCCGCGGAAAAATCTTTTCCTATGTTTCTACTACTGCCTTTAATCTACTTTCCGTGTGGTTCAGTGTGCTTCAGTGGCTGATATATTTTTTTAGCCACGGCACTACACAGATTTCCACGGAATTTAGATTTTGTATCATATATTTTATACCGGATTGGTGATTTACGTCCAGTCCAATCCTGGGGCTAAGAGTAGTGAATCTCATTTGTGTTCATTCATGCTCATTCGTGGTTAAAATTTTTCTTTCTTTGTAACCACGAATCTTACCTAAAGAAAGCACAAAGGATACGGGGGGTAGACAGTGTTGTTGTTATTATTTTGTTTCGGCAATATTTTCTTTTTTCTTTGCGGCGATGAGGACGTCGTTCTCAGCCGCACTCAAGATGTTCAGGCTCTTGAGCAAATCAACTGCAAACTGGAGTTGAACATCTATAAACTCCTTCTCTTTATCCTTATCTTTTTTCAGAGCTTTTGTATAAAATGGAGTCTCCCCTTTTTCCCCTTTTTCCCCTTTTTCTTCTTCCTCAGGCTTGATAAGACGCGGTTCGCCAAGCAGACCGTATTTTACCAGCTGGATTTGTTGCTCCTTAGATACCTCAACCACGACATCAGGTTTTATTCCTTTCCCTTCAATATTTATGCCTGCGGGTGTATAGTAGTGTGCGGTGGTAAGCCGAATTGCACAGGGTAGAGGATTACCGTGTTCATCCAGACCCAGTGAGTGGTCAAGTTCTTCAATGGTTTGCACTGAGCCTTTACCAAAAGTGCGTTGTCCCTTGGGTGCCAGGATAATTGCCAGGTTATGGTCTTTCAAGGCGCCAGCCACAATCTCAGAAGCACTGGCACTGCCTTTATTGACCAGCACGACCATCGGCACTGAAATGACCGGGTCTTCTTTAGCGAAATATTCTCGGTTTTGACTCGGCATTCTGCCCTGAGTGGAGACAATCAATTTTCCTTTGGGTATAAGCAGGTCTGCTACTTTGACCGCTTCAGTGAGTAATCCACCAGTGTTATATCGGAGGTCAAGGATGAGTGCCTTTATGCCCTGGGCTTTTAAGTCCTCAAGTGCTCTATACATATCCTGGCTGGTATTTTCACTGAATCGTGCCAGTCGGATAAATCCTATATCACCGTCCAGCTTCTTATAATAGACACTTGGAATTTTAATCACTGCTCTGGTGAGGGTAAAATGTAGGGGTTCTGGTTCGCCTTCGCGATAAACTGTGATAGAGACCTTTGTTCCAGAGGGACCGGTGAGTTTCTTTACAGCCTCCATAAGGGTTATTCCTTCAGTAGATTTTCCCTCAATTTCAATAATGCGGTCCCAGGGCTGAAGACCGGCTTTTGCAGCAGGTGTGCCCGGCATAGGTGCCACCACTGTCAATATACCATCTCTGATGGCGATGTGTATTCCGATTCCTGAGAACTCACCGCCGGTATCTTTCTCTAATTGTGAAAGCATATCACTATCAAGGAACTGGCTATGCCCATCAAGAGATGACATCATTCCTTCCACTGCGCCTTTAATCAATTGCTCGGTATCTACTTCAGTGACATATTTTTCTTTTATTTTTGTATAAACTTCGGCAACCACCTCGGCGAATTCTTTAAACTCCTGCTCCTCATCACTGGTTGAGTTTGATGTACTCCGTGAAGCAAGCGTACCCCATAAGACCGAAATTAGCAGTAGAACTAATAGAGTCAATGTCAGAGTCTTCAGGGTCTCATACACTAACCCCTTTTTCTTTTTTATCGTTTGTGTGCCCTTTTTGTTTTTCATATTACTCTCTCACTCCTCACAAATGATACATAATTAGCCTCTAACAATTCGGACATTTATGTCAAAATCTTTTTGATTACACAAAGAATAAAGAATTATATTAACG
>JAGHBZ010000259.1 GCA_021160705.1 Candidatus Sumerlaeota bacterium | reverse complement strand
TCTTGGAATATACTTAAGACCCTTATCAATCATATCATCAAGCAAGGCATCAAAATCATACAGCATAAAACTGAAAATGGTTTTTGTTTTTTTATCAAGCTGCTTGTATTTCTTGTGGTCAATGCCGTTGAATAACATATTATAATTGTCACTCCATAATAGATGGTCTCCGGCTTTTGATTCCTCAATCCATTCCTGGAGTGTGTATTCTCTGCCTTTTCCAACGCCACATTGTGAACCTGTTTTTATCAAGAAGAAATAGGAAGTCCCCTCAAGGTCTGTTGCTCTTCCAACAGGATACAATCTGCATCTTAATGGTCTGTCTTCATACACACGACATCCATAAGAGCGAATGAAAGGGCATTTGTTTTTTCTGTCAGAGACGTAATCATATCTCAATAGAGCCATCGGGAGTTCGCTCTCTGCACCGAGAATCATTTCTGCATGCTGGCGGATAAATTGCGATGAGGTAAGACCAAGGCGTTTTCGCAATCTGGCAACATCGTATGGCGTTAATATGATTGAACCGTTAAAGCGGTTTTTACAGCAGATTCCGGATTTATCGCACTCAAATCTAAAAGTGTCATTAGGGTCTAATGGTCGTTCAATAGGAGTGAATTGTTCCTGAAATCTTTCAAAGTCTTCTTTCTTCAAATTCCCAAAAAACTCCGAGGCTTTTCCAATCTTCAGGGAGGTTTTTTGCATAGATAGTTTTTATCTGATGAGACATAAAAACTGGTGAGGTCATAGGGCTTGCCGTTCGTGCTGGTAAACCAGCCTGCGAAACTGGTTTTTTAAGCGAACTAAAAAAAGAGATAAGGAACAGGAGCTTGTTTATGTCTCAACCTCGCGGTCTATGAAGTATATATCTTTTGGTTTCACTTCCCAGATAATGGGTGACATCTCTGCCAGCTCCTTTCCACTGAAATAGCCCCATTCCGGGCAAATTCCAATCACAAAACCAAAGTACAGGTCATTTTCAGCCTTTTCTGTCGCTAACCAGAACCAACCGTGTAAACTCTCCCAGGCACGGATTATCTTTTTTCCGTTAACCTTTCCGTCACGGATTACCACTTTCATACTTTATCAACCTCTTGATTTTTCACAGAGACTTCATCGTTGTTGCCAACTCTCTCTCTGGCATTTGCACGATATTTTTAATGCAGAGAGAGATTGGCGTCTCGTTGCCGGTTAACCGCTGTTACCAATTGCATAAGAACGAGACGGAAGCCGTTGCTCCTTGTATTATTAGTGGCAAGAGCGGGGCATTGAGCAAGGCAAGGGTTTAAGTGGCTTTGCGGTCGAGTCGCAAGATGAGAGTGTCCGAGACCCAAAGACACATTATACCCTTAATTAACAAACAGGTTGGAGCGAGCGGATGGTGGGTGTGAAAAATAAAAGAAATATAAATCCCAAAATCAATAAAATGCCATGAAAGCAACAGCTCCGATATTATATATCATAGCATTTTGTGCGGCTCTGATAATAGCCTCACAGATAGGCTCTGCCGCCTATGAAGGTATATTGACTTTACTTGCAGGACCGGAATATTGCTATCATGAAACACAAGATTTGCTTACTGAACTGGGAGCAAAAGGTATAAGCATAAGCAGAAGGGATACATCAACTAATCAGCTTTGTTTCAGGACAAAGGATACATCATTTGTGTTGCAATTAAATCAGCAGATAGAACAACGTAAACTTGAACAATACAGAATTCAGCAGGAAACAGAAAGGCAATTTTGGGAAAAGTTATTAAGACCTGAAATTATTATATCCATACTTTTGGCAATCGCAATCATTGCTTTAATAATAATTGCCTTTAAGAGTGGGAGTTTTTAGCGTTTTTCTTCAATTTCACATTGGACTTATGCACTGGATATATTGAAATGGCGGAACAGTATTAATCTTTACATCGCCTTCCCACATGATTTTGGAATTGGCTAATCCATCACCTCACACTGTTGAACAAACTGGTAGCATTTTAATTTAAAGCTTCTCGAAAATTAAAGTTGTGCAATACTTATTTTTACGTTGGTTTAATAGCAAGAGACACTTTACAAACCAATCTTCCATAAGTGTCACGTGCACGAATATCGCATCGAACGTATTTCCCAAGTAACTTTTTCTCCAAAGCATCTTTTGAACGTTTGCCGGCAGCACTGGGAATCTCAGGGGCATTAACATCTTCAATCCGAATTCGCTCTTCATTGTTATACTTTTCTACGTTGTTTTTTCCTACATGAGTCACTTTTAAATCAAAAGTGTCTCCGTCCACAATGTTTTTTACGTCACCCCAGATTACGTCGCTCATTTTTCTCCCTCCGTTTCTCGCAAAAATTATGCTGTGTTATTCAAAGGCACACAGGTTTATTTCTAAGTTTCCTCCTTATATTTGATTGAAACCTTAATCCTGAAAAAAATCACGCACTTTCTATAAATTCTTTTACCCTTTGGAGAAGCTTCATTCCTTTGACATATCTTTAACGTTTCTAACTCGTCTGCTTGTTTTTGACCATCTCATGCAATATCTCCCCTATAGAAAATCCACCATTGTAGGAAAAATGATTCTTGCAATCAATGTATTCCCCAGGAAAATTTTGCTTTCGTCAGACAAATTTTCTATTCCATTCGCTAACATCATGTCCTGAACCAGCTACTTC
>JAGHBZ010000296.1 GCA_021160705.1 Candidatus Sumerlaeota bacterium | reverse complement strand
CCTCAGCACGGGCAAAAAGACAGGTATTCTGACTCTCAAAAGCAATGATAAAGAAATTTCCCTTATGATTAAAGATGGGAAAATTGTTAACTCCTCAAGTATTGATAGACAAAGGAAATTGGGCGAGATGTTGGTCAATCGCGGTGTATTACTCAGAAGTGAATTGGAAAAAATCCTTGAACAACAACGCTCAAGTCCAGAAGAAAAATTGATTGGCGAAATCCTCATTGAAAATAATATCGTACCTCCAGAGGTCATCAAAGCTACTATTCAACTGCAATTGGAAGAAGAAATCTGGAAATTGTTTGCCTGGAAAGAAGGTTCATTTAAGTTTCGCCCCACTGAAGATAAACATTTCTCTAATATCTTGGTGGAACTGGACGTAGAACCTTTTCTGCTTGAGGGAAGCCGACGCCTTGATGAATGGAACAAGATAGCCAGAAACATCAAGAGCGAAGATATTGTTCTTGCTATCAATCCTATTGAAGGCGAAGAGTTTGAACGCGAAATTACACTCAGTGAATCTGAATGGCGTGTGTTGTCTCTGATTAATGGATTTTATAACGTGGGGTCTCTTGTCAGCCGTAGTGGGCTAAGCAAGTTCGAGACGTTTCGTATCCTTAATTCTTTTCTGGTAGCCGGGTTAATCCGCATTAAAGAACCACAGGAGACCGTCCAGGAACTCGAACAAGAAGAACAAGAAGAAGAATCAACTCCACCACCTACTCCTGAAAAACCTCCTTCCGAAGAAGCCACACCTAAGGGCACCAAAAAACTTCACATTAAGTTCCCTTTTCGGCGCACTGTTGTGCAGGAGAAAAGTCCTGAGCAACTTCATTTTGTCTCGCCGATTGGGGCGTTATGTTATTTCCTGAATACGCTCTTTCAACAACTCGAAAAAGAAGAAGATTTCATTACCTCTCCAAATGACCGACACCTGATTAGTACCCTCTGGAACGAGACTTTGATGAATTATCCCCGGGCGGATAGTATACGTGCAAAAGACAACCGACTTGACCCAAGGGATTTGGAGTTTTTTATTGATGCCGCCGGGCTTAATAGTACAATTCTTTCCACTTGCTATGAGGAGACACTCACCGCACTTAAAGAATTATACACCAATGTCTTTAAGATTGTTATGCTACGAATTGGCGAAAAAACTTCTCGGAAACTTATTAATGGAATTTTGGAAGACCTTGAGAAACGTGTGCTCATTGAGCAAGCACCGGATTTTGCTCTCAAGGAATTTGTTCTCAATGCTTTGGAATCATAATGGTAGATAGAGGTGAATAAATTATGCCAGGCGAAAAAATACTCGTCATTGATGATAGTACCGCAATTCAGGAGATTATTAAAAATACTCTTGAGGAGCAGGGATTTAAAGTTACCATCGCCTCAAATGGGCTTGCTGCTCTTTACCATAATGAACTCTCAGAATTTGACCTTATTATTCTTGATTCAACACTGGATGGTGTGGAAGCCCCAACTATTACAAGAATCTTGAAAACTGATAATGAGACTAACCCAATTCCGATTCTTTTATTAATTCCTGAAGATGAAGGAGAAAAACGCGCCAGCCAATCCTTACGTGGGGCTAATGCTTATTTACTCAAACCATTTATCCCACAACAACTTATTGCCAAAGTCAATGCACTTATTGAAGAACGTCAAATTTATGAACAGTCAAGAAAGCATCTGCGCGAGGCGGCTGACCGCTATATGGCTAAAGTGGCTGAAAAACATATTGAGGAAGCACTTGAACTTAAAACACAACTTATCGTCGAAAAAGTGATTCAGCAAATTGTATCTATGGTAGACCAGCGAGCACGCAAAGAGGTTGAGGAAAAAATCACTTCTCTTACCGCCGAAAAGGAACAGGAACTGGTCAGAATGACCGTACATGAAGTCGCTAAAGCTATGGTCGAAAAACTCGCCGAACGCAAAGTCAATGAGGCTATGGATACTATCCTTGTGGAGCAGACTGAACGAACTGTGAAACAAACCACCGAAAGTCTACTGCCCACTATGATTCGTGAACGAATTCGCGAAACCCTTGATAACGTCCTGCCACGGGAAATTCAATCACGTGTGCAGAAAGCTATCACTGAACAGGTACCCGACATCTCCAATAAAATTGTCCAGATTGTCGAAAACGCCGCCCAGAGAACCGTGCCTAAAGTGGCAAGAGAACGCTTACCTCAAATAATTGAACGCCAATTCTCCACCCTTGCTGTCACTAATCTACCAAAGGTGGTTAAAGATTTGACTCAAAAAGAACTCAGCGAAGAACTCCCTAAACGCCTTGACCCGGTCATTGAAGAAACCACTCGGAAAATTAAACTCCGTGTGAATATTGTCGGGTTACTCTTATTAATCGCTGTTTTAATTTTCACTGTTGCTAATGTCTTCATATCTTTTGTTGGCGTTGATAAACTTCCTTTTACAAAGACCAAACCAAAGGCAAAAATTGAAAGACCTGTTAGTCATCGGTAATGTTCACTCTGGGATTTATTACCTGAAAGAGCCTATCCCCTAACATCTTATTTCAACAAGGTGAGAATTTCACCCCGCTAAACTCTGTTTAAAGAAATCTAAGTTGTTGCATATTTCCTTGCTCGCCCGGAGGAACTGGATGACAGCATTCATCTGTAAGGTCTCTATTCTTGCACCTACAGAGTTTTATCCGCACCCCGTATGAGCCTGCAATTTTTTTCAGTGTCTGGTACCGTTCCCGGCGATATTCTGTCGGCGGTAGCCAGATTATCCCGTTACCGCAATAGTCCGTTACCTTCAACGTATAAAGCCTCCGCATTTTCCTGAACGACCAGTCACCATAAGCAATCTCTTTTGTTGGATAAATTCCCCAGCGCAGAAAAAGATACGAGGCTACCGCATCGCGCACACCACACTTCACTATTTCCCTCATAAGCGAGTCCAGCGATTCGTTGCCATCAGTTAGACCCGGAATTAGCGGGTCAATACGTGCCTCCACGCTTACACCACTACCACGCAGTCTCTTCAGATTATCCAGTCGCTCATCTACACTTGACGCATTTGGCTCTATAAGCTCACGCACCCGGTCGTTCACCGTAGTGATTCCTACCTGCACGTGTACCATTCCCGGATACTCCGCAAACAGACTCACAAATCGGTGCGGTATTTTGCCTTTCGTCGAGATTAGCACTCTAACCTTTTGTTCAAGCAACATCTTCATAATCTCAAACTGAGCACTCAGAATCTGCTCTATAGGAAGAAATGGTTCGCTATATGTACTGAAGTAAACAAGCTCTGGTTTCTTTTTCATTCGGGGCAATTCTGCCCGCAAACGCTCTAACGTATTCTCGTAATATGCTACCGTCCCCCAACTCGGCACAAACTCATAACTCTGCGAATAACAATAGAAACACTCATTTGGGCATCCTGCCGTAAGGTTCAAAGTATGATAGCGCGCCAGACACGGAAGTAGCGGGTGTCTCAGCACTCGCCCACGCCGTTTTATTGCCACTATTCTTAGCTGCCGCGTGCTACTCATAATTTGCCTTCTCAGAAATTTTCTGGAGACTTTACTCTTTTTATATAGGAACACCCTCTCCGAAGATACATCTACCCGCACGAACACCCCTCTCCTCATCAAACCTCAATTTTCTTTGAATCTATTATCACTTATCTCCCCTACAATTTCAAAATAAAACAACTTTAGGGGTCAGAGAGGCTGTCCGATAATGCGAAAAAATGAGAAAATTTAACCAGACAGTTAATTATGTAACCTTAATAATTTCAAACATCTTTCTGCGAATCAGATAGTTAATAAT
>JAGHBZ010000076.1 GCA_021160705.1 Candidatus Sumerlaeota bacterium | reverse complement strand
TATTTACACTCTCCTGACAATCAAATTCTGCCCTCCAAACGCAAAATCTGGGATAAATGGTATGAAATCTGGTGAGTGCAAACTGCCACTACGGGTTAATTTTTGTACCCCGATTAGACTGAGAAATTCAGGGAAATAGCCGCACATTCCTGCCAAAGCATACTTGCTCTTAATGCCGACAAAGTCGTTTTTATCTTTCTCTACTCAGGCTCCGAAGTTCGTAGGTTGATTCTGTGGCAGGTTCTTCTCTTGTTGTTTGATATTAAGAAAATCCAGGATTATTTTAGCGGCACGAGCTGAAGCCCCGGGACCACCCATTTTCTCTTTTATTTTCTGCATTCCGTACCTGATGGCTGATAAAGTCTCAGGGTCATTTAACATCTGGAGAGTTTTTTCAGCGATGTTATGTGCGGTGGCTTCGTTCTGGATTAATTCGGGAACCAGCATATTTCCAGCAATAATATTTACCAGCCCTATATATGGAATACTTACCTGGCTTTTGGCAATAAGATAGCTGAGAAATGAGACCTTGTAGACGATAATCATCGGGCATCCGAGAAATGCGGTCTCCAGTGTTGCGGTGCCAGAAGCCACAATGGCAAAATCCATTGTACTGCGCACGTTATACCGATACTGGTCAACCACAAAGATATGACCGGAAAAATTCTTGAGGTGGAAATCAATTAACTCACGCTTGATGGTGGAGGCACGTGGAATGACAAACTGGACATCAGGCATTCTCTGGGCAATCAACTCCGCTGCCTCCAGCATCACCGGGAGATGACGATTGATTTCAGACGTACGACTTCCCGGAAGCAATCCGATTAATTTTTTATTCGGGTCAAATCCAAAATATTCAAACACCTCTTCCTTGGTCATAGTGAGGTTAATCACATCAAGCAAAGGATGTCCAACGCACGTTACATCCACACCTGCGTCTTTTAAGAGTGGAACCTCAAAGGGAAAAACCACGAGCATTTTATCTACGTTGGCGGCGATGGTTTTTATTCTTCCACGTCGCCATGCCCACACCTGAGGGCAAATATAATAGAATACGGTGATACCTAAATTCTTGGCTTCTCTTGCCATCCGCAGATTAAAACCCGGATAGTCTATCAGGATTATAGCATCAGGTCGCTCCTTTGCGAGGAACTCTTTGGTAGCGTTAAAGACTTTTTTAATGGCAAAATATTTTGTAAACACTTCTGCGAATCCGACTATTGCCAGTGTATCAACAATATTGAACAAGAGATTGACGCCTGCTTGTTTGAGTTGTTCGCCGCCGAGTCCGTAAAACTCAGCATCAGGGCATCGCTCCTGGATTGCTCTCACGAGATTGCTCCCGTGTAAGTCACCAGAGTTCTCGCCCGCAATAATAAAAAATTTAGGCTTGTTCTTGTTTTGCAAGGACTTCATTCAGGCGCTCTCGTATCATATTTGATATTTGTAATGTTACCTGCAGGGAACTAAGTGCATGGACACCATCCACTATCGGACACCCCCCGGAACAGACACAACTTATAAAATGTTTGAGCTCCAATTTTAAAGGCTCTACTTTTTTCTGGCGTATCCTCTGGTGGACAATCTTTGCGGGGGGCATCCCGGGCTCAGGATTCTCTACAGGCACTTTCCTATATACATCCATTGTTTGACGTCGATAATCCAATGAGATATATGTATCCTTCTGGAAGACACGAATCTTCCGCATCTCTTTATGAGAGACACGACTCACGGTGATATTAGCGATACAACCGTTATTGAAAATGATACGAGCATTAGCAATATCTTCTTTATTGGTCAGCACAGGCACACCGACCGCATCAATGGTCTTAATAGTTGAGTTAACAATTCGTAGCACAATATCAATATCGTGAATCATAAGGTCAAGGACCACGCCAATATCTTTGACACGAGGTTGGAATCCGCCCAAACGATGCGCCTCAATAAACATCGGTTGCGTCACTATTTCCTTAAGTTTCTGCACCCCTACATTGAAATGTTCTATATGACCTACTTGAAGGATAATGCCTTTCCGGGTTGCAATATCGACCAGTTCTTCCGCTTCCTCAAGGGTAGAGGTGATGGGTTTTTCTACCAGCACGTGTACGCCTCGCTCCAGAAAATCTCTGGCTATCTGGTAATGAGAGACTGTAGGGACAACTACGCTTACTGCGTCCACTTTGTCCAGTATCTTGCGATGGTCGTAGTAAGGCTCAGTGTTATATTGTCGGGCAATCTGTTGGGCACGTTTTCTGTTTATATCCACCACTCCAACAAGATTGCATTTTTTTATCCCGGCATAAATACGTGCGTGATGCTGACCCAGGTTACCCACACCCACGACCGCTATGTTTAATTTTGCCATTATATGCTACCTCTTGCGACATAAGATAAAAATTTGATAATTGATAAGCAAGCATTGGCTATTTTTGGTTATTAGCTCGTAGAATATCCCAAAAATGCAATAGAAATTTTTTCAAGAGTATCCAGAAACCACTATCGTAACACTTTTGTTTAGACCCAGAATATTTATTATTTTGACCGCTCCTGGTCTTCTGGATTCCTTATGAATTTTCTCTTATCTATAAGGAGACCAGGAAGTCAGGAAATAGCAGTTATTCCTGATATATTACCCGTTTTACCTCCAGAGTTTTCTTAGCAAAGTTCAGTAACCACTCCTG
>JAGHBZ010000136.1 GCA_021160705.1 Candidatus Sumerlaeota bacterium | reverse complement strand
CAAAGTGGTTTTTTAAGAAGAATCCTATATTAATTGACATACCAAATTCTCTTAAGGTTTGTTAATTTTATAAATCTCCTATACCTAATCAAGAGAAAAATTTTAACTTTTCGTCACTATATTTGAATTCGGCGAGGATATAATATACACTTATAGTATCTTAATTGTGAAAGGATAAGAGCTCATAATTACGAGGATTCGTAAACGAGGAGCAGGAGAATAAAATTATGGAAAATAAATCTGGATTTTCAGCACGCATCCTGAGTTTTAAATATGCAATCAATGGTGTTTGGATAACGCTGAAATCACAAAAAAATGCCTGGATTCATCTACTTATCACAGTGATGGTGGTAGTTGCGGGGTTTTATTTCGGGATTACCTCAAGGGAGTGGTGCTGGATTGTTCTGGCAATCAGTAGTGTCTGGACTGCTGAAGCACTTAATACTGCATTTGAGTTTCTGACAGATGTTGCGTCGCCTGAGTTTCATCCACTGGCTGCGAAAGGCAAAGACGTCTCCGCTGGTGCTGTGCTTATATCTGCCATTGGGGCTGCTATCATCGGGTTCATAATCTTTATCCCTTATTTATTGCACTAAACTTCTCCAGTTCTATGAGAGTTACCACGGGTTTACCACTTATGCTTTTTACCTGAACGTCTGAGAGTGTTCGGTGGAATTATTTTAATACGCTATAGATTTTTTCCCAGAATGGTTCTTCGTCATTTTGCCATAGGGTAGGGGAGATGCGAGAGTAATAGTAAGCCTCCCTCTTTTTTATTGGTAGACCCTCAAGTCTGATGACGTCTTTTTCGGTAGTGACTATTAAGTCTGCATTGTGCGTTCCAAGCGCCTTCTCAATCTTGCGCACATCATTTGTGGAATATCTATGATGGTCTGGAAATACGAAACGTTCAGAGATTTGCGCACCCGCCTGTTCCAGCATACAGAAGAAGGACTCCGGATTACCAATGCCACAAAACGCTATAATTTTCTTTTCTTTGAGAAAACTGACTGGAATGACGCTCTGCGGATTATCATACTGGAGTAGTCCACTGAACTCTATATCAGCGTGAAGAGTCAATGCCTGTGGCGCATATTCTTTTATGAGTTTCTCCAGCATTATTATATTGGCTCTGTCTGCGAGATTGCATTTGGTCAGAATAATAATATCTGCCCTCCGAAGAGCAGAAAAAGGTTCACGTAAACGCCCTGCAGGTATGAGGCGAAACGCTGATTTCTTCTGTGTAGCATCCATTAGCACAATGTTTATATCACGTGCCAGCTGCCAATGCTGGAATCCATCATCAAGCAGAATCAATTGAGGCGAAAATCTCTGCAGGGCTAACCGTGCCACGTCATATCTACGTCTTCCAATTAGCACAGGAGTGCCGACAAGGTTTTTAGCAATCATCAATGGCTCATCGCCGACTTCACGGTAATCCTGTCTTAGCAGGTGTGATTCATCGCTGACGATAGTTGGATGTCTGTTTGCAGTCCCGAGGTATCCACGACTTACGACGACTGTTTTTACCTGACGTGAGGCAAGTTTACTGGCTAAATAGATGACAAATGGCGTCTTGCCTGTGCCACCCACACTGAGATTGCCCACACATATAACTTTTGCCTGTGCCACACTCTTTGACCGCCAGAGCCCGGATGCATAAAGACCTCTCTTAAATTCATACCCCAGCCGATAAATGTTGCTCGCCAGATTTAACAGAAGAGTCATCCATACCTCAGAGAGAATCAGATTTTAGTTTTTGGAGTTTTGTTCTGACAGCTTCAATCTGGGCGTTATTCTCCAGGACTGATATTTTCAACTCAATATGGTGCTCTTCGCCTGGTTGCAGGGTCTGTAATCTACCCTCTTCCCGTTCGGTCTGACGCCCCAGCGGATAGCAGTTGCCGGGTTCCATTCCCACCGTATAGGTACCCTCACCGATTTGTTTCCATTCGGTAAAATAAGGTAACTGTTCTTTTTTCCAGATGAGATGAACGCCGAGTCCCTCCCCATTATTAAAACCAGGATTTACCAGAGCAGATTCGCAAAAGCCCTCTTTGTCTTCAATGAGTTCGTGGAGAAATACCTGTTCTTTATATCCGGGCTGAGGTGAGGCAAACGTGTTAAATTGCTCTATACCCTTTTCAGCCTCCTTGTCACGGGGAATTACACGCCCGGAGGCTGTAAGCAACTCTGACCCCTCACTGAGAACCGGAAATCCAATGTTTATATGATAAATAATCATAAAAGGCGAAGCTCTATAGCCCTGATTAGTCACAGTGTCATTAATTAAAATGGAATTTACGCCCAGTCGAGCAGTGATACGGCGTCGGAGCTCAAGATAATCGCCAAACACCATAGCTTCACGCATAGTGCCCTGCACTCCCATTTCCAGCTCGTCGCCAATCCAGGTATTCCAGAGCGACACATCTTCAGCTGGCAAGGACGTAGCACGCCCGTGTAAGCCGTGAACACCTGCCGCATCCTCTGAAGGAGCACCGGCAGCGGTCAGTCCACAGGTTATCATTAATCCACCAAAGAACGTCCTTAACCAGCCCAGCCCGGCTGGCTCAAAAAAATCCGGGCGATGTAACCCGGTATACGACTGCCAGCATAATGAGGCATCCTTATAGAAAGCCACCGGAATGTCCAGACAACGGTCAATAAGCGCAAAAAAGGTTAGTCCAGCACCGGTATTAAACATTGCAGATGAAATCCCCTTGCCTGCTCCTTCGTCAAAACAAACTCGTCTCACACCACCTACCTGATGTATACTCCCGACGTGGCGTAACAACTCTTTTTTGCTCCATTCCTTTCCAAACAATCGTGGCATTGTTCCTCCTCAATTCAATTCGGTTAAAGGTAGACTTAATCTTTTTTGTTCACGACCACCATTGCCGGTCTGATTACTTTACCCTTAAAAATGTATCCGTCTCGTATGACAGAAACTATCTGGTTCTCAGGTAACTCTTTATGGTGCTCAGTGCCCACAGCCTCGTGATAATACGGGTCAAATGTCTTGCCTTCGGCATCTATTTTCTGCAACCCATTCTCAGAAAGTACTCTAAGTAATTCATTGTAACTCATTGAAATTCCGTCAAAGAAATTTTTTCCAGCTTCATCCAGGTTGTGGGCAGATTTGAGTCCTCGTTCAAAATTATCAAGTACATTTAAGAGGTGCGACATTAGTGCTTCGTTTGCTCGCTGAATTAATTCCACGCGTTCTTTCTGGGTGCGTTTGCGAAAATTCTCAAAGTCTGCTTTTGTACGTACAATTTTATCCTGCAACATTGCTATTTCCTGTTTTAGCAATTGATTCTCTGTCAGAATTCGTCTTAATGCTATGATATACTGAGGTTTAATAGCTGATGGTACATCCCAATAGCGTTGACGCCGTAAACGATAATAATTTGTATCCTGAAAGAGCTCAACTAACAGCTCGTTCAAATCAGTACGTCTTCTACTCATCACACTCACTCACCTCCACAATTTGTACTTTATTTATAAAAACAATCGTCAGGTTGGTCATTTTAAATAATAATATATTGAAATTATAACTCTATGACTTTTGTTCAAGGTCAACACTAAAAATCTCATCCCCTGCAGAGAGACCATCCAGCACGACCACATCCGATTT
>JAGHBZ010000332.1 GCA_021160705.1 Candidatus Sumerlaeota bacterium | reverse complement strand
TACAGAACTTTAATCAGGACGCTGGCTCGGATTATCATCTCTTAATGGCTGCCTCAACTATGGCTGTGTTGCCTGTTGTATTGTTATTCTTCTTTTTGCAGAGGTTTTTTATTGCTGGAATTGCACGGACTGGTCTAAAAGGATGATTATATGAATTATGAAAATTAAAATTTTCTCAAGACGTCAAGATTTTTGAATAGGACTCGCGATGATGGTAATAATAACTTACAGTATAGCAAAATATTTTATCTGATGAGGTGACACAATGAATAGAAGAATCAGTATATTAATCATAGTCCCGTTAATACTTCTTATTATTCTGGGTTGTGCCCGGATTGGTATTCCCTTTCTCTGGACGCCAAATCCATTGCGAGGCGTACGAATTGTTATAGACCCTGGTCATGGTGGTGTCGCTACTAAACAAAGTCCCACTGGTGGCACGAAGGGACCTCGTGGACTTCGTGAACCGGACGCTAATCTCGCTGTGGCTCTGCAGCTTAAAAAAATGCTCAAAGATGCTGGCGCAAAGGTGTTTTTGACGCGTGAGGTTGACCGCCGAATGACACCGATTGGCTCAACATATTCCCAGGAACTCCATGCCCGTCCTGCATTTGCTGTGCTTAAGGATGCTGACATCTTCATCTCTTTGCATCACAATGCACCGGGACCCGGCAGGAATCCGGAGGAGATAAATTTTACCTCTACTTATGTGTATACTGAGCCGACGCCGTTTGAGATGGGACTTGCCCAAGCCATTCAGCATAATGTTGTTGCAAGTATGGGTAGTGAGGATGGTGGCGTACATAAGGGGGACTTCCACGTGCTTCGTGAAAACCCTGTACAGGCTGTGCTTGTGGAATTCTCGTTTCTCACGAACTCCGCTGAAGAAAACCGCGTGCGTGATACTCACTATAATTACCTTGAGGCGCGTGGCGTCTATAATGGGCTGGTCACTTATTTGAGAACTTATAATATTAAAAAGGTGCCTCTGAAACCACTTGCACTGGAGCAGGATAAAGAGAGAGCCGGTTACTTCATAGACCACTATGTTCCCAGATTGTACAACCCAGTCAAAGGCGAGATTGACCAGCGTTTTCTTTATGGGATGCTTGATGAAGGCGGAACACCACGACGATTTATCTCCTTTTCAGTACCTGCAGATACTCCGGTGTATTCAGCCTGGGATGGCGAAGTAGTATACGTGAACACGGTCAGTCAGCCTGACCCGCTCTTTCCTTACAAAAACTGCGTTGTCATTCGGCACGACCACGTCCTTGAAGGAACGCCTATATATACCGTATATGGCAATATGAAAACAGTCCTCGCCTGGACGTATGAAAAAGTTACACCTGAAACAGTTATCGGGCTAACTGACTCTTCTGATACTGAGGAGACAAATCTTAAATTTGAGGTTCGTGTTGGTGGCAGGGGGGCTGAATTCGCTCAAAATCCTGAACTCTGGATTCTCTCTGTACACAATAGAGAAGCTGGCTATATCGTTGGCAGGGTCTTTAACCGCAAGAAAAAACCAATGTATAATACACAAATCCAGGGTGTAGTCAAGGTGTTTGGTTACGACAAAACACCACAATTGTATACCTATCCTAAAGGCGTAAAAGGCTCTACGTTCTGGGACGAGACGTTTGCCATTAGTGATGTTCTGCCAAATCCTGAGGGAAGTTCATATCATCTTATAATTGGCGACCGGGAGATAGAAGTTAAAGTTCAAGCATGTAAAGTCACATACATAAATCTTAAATAAAAGCCCCCTAACATATTACCCAAATCTGAATCAACCTTGCATACCTTACGTTCTTTTGCTCTCTCCGAAGCCTCGTGGACTCTCTGTTCTTGCACGGGTTAGGTAAAGATTTTCTCGCACAATAATAATTCATTTGACTTTTTCTCCTGATGAGAAAAAACTACCTCAATAAATTTATTCAATGAAGGAGATGATGAAAAATGGCAAAAATTTACTATGACAAAGACGCTGACCTGAAATATCTGAAAGATAAAACGGTTGCAGTCATCGGGTACGGTTCGCAAGGACACGCCCAGGCACAGAATATGCGAGATAGCGGGGTCAACGTAATAGTAGCTGAGCTCAAAGGTACTGCTAATTATGACAAGGCGGTAGCTGATGGGTTTGAGCCACTGAGTGCTGCTGATGCTTCAGCCAGGGCTGACATAATACATTTTCTTGCACCTGACCAGGTTCAGCCAATAATTTATAAGAACGAGGTGAAGCCGCATCTCAAACCCGGCAAGGCTATAGCGTTCTCGCATGGGTTTAACATTCATTTTAACACCATAGTGCCACCGCCGGATATTGACGTGTATATGGTAGCGCCAAAGGGACCCGGACATCTGGTACGGCGTCAGTATGTTGAAGGCAAGGGTGTACCCTGTCTGGTAGCAGTTGAACAGGATGCCTCAGGCAATGCTATGCAGATAGCACTTGCACATGCCAAAGCCATTGGGGGGTCGCGTGCAGGTGTGATTGAGACTACATTTAAAGAGGAGACCGAGACCGACCTGTTTGGTGAACAGGTCATCCTTTGTGGCGGGCTGACCTCACTGATTTACGCTGCGTTTGAGACCCTTGTGGAGGCTGGGTATCAGCCAGAGATTGCGTACTTTGAATGTCTGCACGAATTGAAACTCATTACTGACCTTATACACGAGAAAGGCATCTCAATGATGCGCTAATCAATAAGCGACACCGCAGAATATGGCGACCTTACCCGTGGACCGCGCGTTATCAATGATAGCGTCAGGCAGGAACTCAAAAAGATTCTTAAAGAAATCCAGAGCGGTGAATTTGCCAGAGAATGGATACTTGAGAACCAGGCTGGCAGACCAATGTTCAATGCACTCCGCAAAAAAGGACTTCAACATCCTATTGAAGAAATTGGCAAACAATTGCGGGCAATGATGCCCTGGTTATCTAAAGAAAAATAACCATCCTCGTCATAATGGGTAAGAAACGAACAGACAATATGAAGATTCTTATTCTTGGTGTTGGTGATTTTTTCTCCCGTCGATACTATTCAACGAGCTTCCTGCTTCTATATGATGACAGAAAAATACTTGTTGACTGTCCAGACCCGCTACGTCGGATGTTGTATGATGCCTCAAGGCGGAGTGGCATCCAGATTGATTTACCTGACATCAATGACGTGATTCTGACACATTTACACGGCGACCATAGCAATGGTCTGGAGGCTCTGGGGTTCTACAAACGGTTTGTAGACCAACGTCGTGTTACGCTATATACCATTCCTGAAGTTGCCCGTGAACTCTGGGAACATAAGCTTCGTGCTTCAATGGGGTCAATGACGGATTTAGAGTCACACCGAACCAGACACTTTGACTTAAAGGATTACTTTAAGATTCGACTACTCAAGTTCGGGAAAATCAATCGAGTAAAAGACCTGAAAATCATCATCCGACGCACAAAACATTACCTCCCTTGTTTTGGGTTAAAAATTGGATACCGGGGCAGATGGGTGGGGTATAGCTCTGATACCAGTTTCGACCCGGAGCACATTGAGTTTCTCTCAGATTGTGACCTCATTTTCCACGAGACGAATATAGGCGGGCATACTCCTTACGAAAAACTAATTGAACTCCCGGCAGACATTCGGAAGAAGATGTTGCTGGTTCATGTCCCGGACGATTTCGATATCCGCCGAAGTAAAATTGCCTGTGCTCAGGAGGGAAAAATTTTTGAGCTTTGATTGCTGAGCCCCCACGCTTTCAGCTAAAAACACAAAATAACATTGAAAATAAAACGGGACTCTGCATACTTTGAGTTTAGCATTTGACACTACAATCTTTAGACCCGGAGGTAAAAATGGCAGAGATAAAAGTGAAAAAACCTACTGATGAAGAATTACAGGAGTTAAATGTGAAGAGCTGGCCGATATGGGAATGCGACCCCTCCACCTTTAACTGGGAATATAATGAGCGAGAGATCTGTTATATTATAGAGGGCGACGTGACAGTGGAGACAGAAGATGGCAAGTCCGTACGGATTAAGGCTGGTGACCTGGTGGAGTTCCCGAAAGGGCTTAAATGCGTCTGGAAAGTCGCTGAAAAAGTCCGTAAGCACTACTCGTTTGGCTGATATACTTCTATGATGTCTTTAAATCTCCGCAGAATGTGGGAGTCCAGCCTTTAAGATGAATTAATTCTTAAGGAGAATGAGCGATAGGTGGCTTGGTCCAGCGCGCAATAAGAGTGAGGGGCAAACGCAAAAGATTTGTCAGATACGCCAGACTGAGTGAGATAAGCAGGTCGGTATCGTGATTTCTCCATAGCCATTTAAGTTCAAATTTTGCGCCACGAATCATCTGCCGAAAGGTAAAATTCTTGATAATAAATCTGAGTCGATTCCTGTGATATTTATAAAGGAATCCCCGGCTCAATTTCTTAGTGGTGCGGGATTCGTAATGTAGAACTTTAATACCCGGCACATAATAGACTTCATAGCCAGCTGCCCGTGCACGGAAACAATAATCTACTTCCTCAAAATAAATCGGGAAATAACCTTCATCCAGTAACCCTATTGTATCAACCACCTCCCGACGAATGAAGAAAGCCGCTCCAGTGACATAATCACATCGTTTGATTGTATCATATTGTCCTGTGTCAACTTCTCCATTGCCGATGTGCTGAGTAAGTGCATTTGGCTTTATAGTACCGCCAGCGTGCTGTATAGTTGTTTTGTCAGGATAGAGTAATTTAGCACCCAGAATCCCCCAATCCGGGAGTGACTCAATGGAGCGTCGTGCCACAGAAAGCCAGTCTGGTGCTACTTCCGTGTCATCGTTCAGTAAGACAATAATATCGCCCTGTGCCTTACGGATACCAAGATTATTGCCACCAGCAAATCCCAAATTTCGTCCTGCTCGCAGTAAGGTTACCTGAGGAAATTGCTCCTTTACAACACTGCTTGTCCTGTCGGTCGAACCATTGTCTACAACTATAACCTCCAGTGGAGAATAGTCACTCTTTATAACGGAACGCAAACAGGCTGGTAAGACCTTCTCCCCATTGAGTGAACATATGATAACTGAGATAAGCATCCTTCAAGAATTATGTTTCTTTTACTTGACTCTATAGCGGTTAAACAAGTAAAATTTTTTTGATTTTTCATTAATGCCATTCAAGTGACAGGTGGCGAGGTAGCTCAGTCGGTAGAGCAGGGGACTGAAAATCCCTGTGTCGGCGGTTCGATTCCGTCCCTCGCCACATTCTCGTTCAAACTCCTTAAATTTTCGCCGAAATTCAGCTTGCAAGTTTCAACCACTTCCACAATTATTAGTTCACTGTTTTTTGTAGCAAACAAATATTATATTATATCGCCGTTGAAATTTGCACAGGAGAAACAACAATGCCAAAGCGTATAAAACGTATCGGAATATTAACCGGGGGTGGGGATTGTCCCGGGATTAACGCTGTTATTCGTAGTGTGACCAAGACCGTAATTGAAAAATATGGTGCCAAGGTTCTGGGTATCAAGGACGGATTCCTCGGACTAATTAAGGAACGGTGGCGTGAACTGAGCTATGAAGACGTCTCCAGCATTCTTACATTGGGGGGTACGATTCTGGGGACTTCCAACCGCGATGACCCGTTTCACTGGCTCCCGGATAAAGAGCATAAGAGTGAACCAATAGACGTCTCAGATACTGTGATAGAAAACTATAAGCGACTGAAATTAGACGCTCTGGTCTGTATTGGCGGGGATGGTACTCTATCTATTGCTAATAAACTTCATAAGAAGGGATTGAATATTGTTGGTGTGCCCAAAACTATTGATAATGACCTCTGCGAGACGGACTATACCTTTGGTTTTAACACCGCGGTCAACATAGTGATGGAAGCCATTGACCGAATTCACACCACTGCTTCTTCGCATCATCGGGTAATGGTCGTGGAGACTATGGGCAGATATGCTGGCTGGCTTGCCCTTGAGGCTGGCGTTGCTGGGGGTGGCGACATTATACTTATTCCAGAGATTCCGTTCAACTGGGACTCGGTATGCCGAAAAGTCAAAGAACGCAACCGACGTGGAAAACGGTTTAGCATTGTTGTGGTCGCTGAAGGGACTAAACCACCTGGAGGTGAACTTGTGATAAAACGCATCATCGGTGATAAACGACCAGAAAACATTAGACTTGGTGGGATTGGCTCGGTTGTTGCCGAGGAAATTGAGAACCGCACTGGAGTGGAGACTCGTTACATTGTGCTTGGGCATCTCCAGCGAGGCGGGTCACCTACCGCCTTTGATAGACTCCTGGCAACCCGATTTGGCTATGTAGCAGCCGAGATGATAGCGGAAGGGCGTTTTGGCTATATGCCTGCACTACGTGGCAACAAAATAAAACCTGTATTAATATCCCGTGCAGTCAGAAAAATACGCCGTGTTCCGAAGAACTATCTGTTAATAGAAGCAGCGCGCTCAATCGGAACATCCTTCGGCGACGATTAACAATTAGTATGGCAGAAACCACCTATGTCTCAAAATGTTTTTGCCTTTAACAAACTACGAAAAACTTGAGCTCGTGCCATTTTAACCAGCAGTGTGTAACGCTCTCCACTGAAATGAGTCGCCTGACAATTAAGTTCTTATTTCTTTTATCTCAAAGGGTAACTTTTCTATTGTTAAAGTCTTTAAGGCTATCTTTTTACTTGCATTATCTATATCTATCCCGACAATATTTCCACTCTCATCAAAATCAACTACTACGCCTTCTGAGATTTCCTGACTGCTCACACTCGTCCTTTCTGATAAATCTATATATAATGAATCTGTATCTGAATAATATTTTAATTTC
>JAGHBZ010000392.1 GCA_021160705.1 Candidatus Sumerlaeota bacterium | reverse complement strand
CTTATGTATTGAGTATTAAATCGGTCAACAATAAAAAGCAGGTCAATCCCCTGCCTTCTAATCCCCCGCTGAACTTTTCTTAACCGCTCCTCAATCATCACACTATTCTCTCGGGCATAATGTTCCGTATGTATCTTGAAGTCCAGACGTCAGGCTGGGTCTGAGCGAAAGTGCCGAAACACCAAAGCCAGATACACTGTGTTAAATAACGCGAATTTCTCATTATACAGTATTCCCTCTGGATTCAAACTTAGTTTTTGATTCTTTTATAAACAGTGTAAGCTGCTTCGCTTTTCTATTATAAGTTCCGGGTAATGGTGGTTGGTCGGCTCGAGAGCGTTCAGTTACGTGACTGGCGAACTCTTTCATTTCATTTAGAGCCTCTGCAAGGGTTATAGGTTCATTGTAATGTTTTACGTCAGGAAATGCTTTTGTATAATATTCAAGCGTTTTTCCCATTATGATAGTGAAGACATCAACAGCGGTAATCAACATCCCTGATTGAAGTGTCTTTCGTGTCCACAGAATAGCATCCTTCAAGATATATTTCTTCAGGGAGGACCATCTGTCATCTTTCCACAGACTGGGTCTTTTGCGACAGACTAAGATGCAGTCGTATCGTATATTGCCTTTACTTGAATGAAATCCACTTTTCCCCTCTGACCTTACGATAGGAGTTGCTGAGATATAGAACCCAGAATCAAGAAGAATTTTTCCAATACTTTCCCACGCCCAGAGTTTATTGTGGTGAAAAGTGAAAATCAAAAGTCCATCATCTTTAATAACCCGATGGCATTCGCTAAATACTGCAGTCAGTCCCTCACTAAAGAACTCAATTGTTTTACTCATCTTCTCGTTTTGTATAATCTCATTGGGTCGGCTGGAAAATTCTGGGTTAAACCAGGGGTACAGCTCTCTGAGTCCAAGCCGTAGCCAGACATAAAAGAAGTCCGCAAGCTCAGAATACTGGATGTTGTCAAAATAAGGGGGGTCTGTAATGACAGCGTCCACAGATTTATCAGGGATAAAGGACAGGTCCTCGGCGGTATCGCACCGCAATAAGGCTGCTCTGTCCGCTCGTTTAAGTTCATCAAAGCTTTGCACAATATGTCCCTCAATCCGTTCGTTGCCCGTATGTTTACTGAATCGCTTATTATCAGTCCGCAATAGTCGTTCGTGGGGATTTTTGCAAAAAGATTTAGCCCGTCGCACTTTGTCAAAACATTTAATAAAGCTCCCGCGCCCGTATGTAGTTCCCCAGACATTGTTTTCAGTAGGGCGCTCAATTGGGTGATAAGCGTGTAGTCCAAAGAATAGCGATATTTTGTGCCACTGAATCTCGTATTTGCAGAACATATTGTTGGCATCCAAACAATCCGAAAAAGCAACGAGCATTAGTTCGCGAATGTTGGTATCAGGGATTTTTAGTATTTCCTCCAGCAGACGAGACAGACATAACAGTTGGCGCTCATTGAACATATCCCGAAAATGAGTGTAGCCGTGATTCACAGGACGTGGGTCGCTTCTGCCTTCTGTCGGAATTTTCTGATGTGGGATGAGGAGCTTATCTTTACGGGTGTTATATTCACTTCTTGCTTTTTCCCACAATGCAATATCGTCTGAATCTACTCGTTTAAAGAACCTTCCACAGACCTTGCAATATCCTTCTAAGGCGTGTAGTTCTGTGTCTAATTGTCCTCCTTTTTCGTTAACGGCATCCAGGATTCGCTGTTCTGTATTGCATTGAGGACAACGAAATATACCTCTCCCGGATATTCCTTTTCGTGGGTCAAATATTTCACCGCACTCATTACATTTTGTTTCTGGATTATGCCCTTTTGTTTCAACAATCTGTAGACACCGTGGGCATAAAACGACATTTATATGGTCTCTTCGGGAGAGTTCATAGTTGGGAAACAGCCTGACTTTTGTGCCACAGGATTTACATTTTGCCACTTTCACCCAGAAGAAATACATAACCTCTGCATTATGACCTTCTGGACATTTTGTACGATAGTATCGTTTGATATAGTTGCCTGCGGTCTTTTCAATCTTCTGAAGAGCTTCATCTAACTTACTCAACTCAACTGGTTCAATTTCCTTTTTTGTGGTAAACCAGGCTACGGGGTTAATATCAACGCCTATCACCTTACAGCCCAGGCGAAGTGCCTCAACAATTGTTGTTCCGCCACCCATAAACGGGTCAAGTACTATAGCTCCATTGAGATTTGCGCCATTACAGAACTTATACCAGATATCATTGTCCGACTCCTTCTCATCGGCAAAAGCAGAGAGGGTTATCATACGAAACACACTACCCAGCCGACGTGCCCACCACTTGTGCATCTTATAGACAGGCTTTTTGGCATTTCCTTCTGCCATTGCCACTGGATTAAGATATTGTATTGGGAAACTTTTTTCAATAAACCTCATAACTTAATCCCTAAGAATTGTTTTCCAATAGTTTTTTCCACATTTTGTTTCCACTTTTTCCATAAATTTTTTCAAACTCTACGGTCAATTCCTTAATCTTTGCCTCAATAACTTCGGATAGAGATTGTCCTTTAGAATCCCTGAATGTCTTACCAATCTCAGCGGCGATTTCATATATTTCTTTCAGACATTGAGGGTCATCCGAGATAAATTCCCAGAATTCCTGTCCAGAAATCCAGTCCACACCGCCTTCTTCCTGGACATATTTTCTCACAATACTGCTGACACGTTCCTTGCTCCCATAACACATACCATAAAGTGCCAATGAACCACGATTGCGTCTCTGTGCAGAACGCAGGAGTTGAGCTATTCTAACTCCTAAATCTTTTGGAATTGTATTTGGACCACTTTTGACCTGGATATGGTGATGTATTCCATTTTTAGTCTTCAGAATATCAGCTCCCTCAACCCCGGAACCCTCAGAGAATACTTTAGCAGCATCCTGTAAAGCGATACCAAATGATGTAACTGTCCCACGCTCAATCCTCTGACTTACAAGCCACCTCACAATTGATTCTGAATTATCAAGCCCTAACTCATAAGAGAGAATCCGAATGAGAAAAGGGTTGATGTCTAAATCAGTTATCTTTAGTTTACGGACTGTGTTGATACGGTTTAATAAAAACCTTCTAAAGATTCCCTCAATCTGCTTACGTTTTTCCGCCTCGATTGGCATATTCTTTCCCTTTCTTTTCTTTCTATGGCGAAGAATTGAATCATTATATCCTCTTTGCAGATTCTAAGATACTCCCTCCCTTATATCAGAGTATTCCAGCTCAGGATTAGATAAAAGAGAGTTGCTGGGGTCCGTGCGTCTGTTCGTCGGGATAAATTTTAATTTTGCCAAATACGCCGTCGTAGCCCGGGGTAATATCCACGAGTCCGTGCCGTACATTTAGAATCCCTTGTGCAAGTCGTGGTTCAAGATTGCTGAGGAGTTCGTCTTCATCAGCCCAGAGCAGAGCATTAAACTCTGAGCCAAGCCGGGTGACTGTGGTGAGATATTCTCTTTTTACGGTCTCAGTATCCACACCCACAGAGCGCGCCTCAGCAATAATCTCCTGAAGCGGAATAGTGTGCCAGTACGGGTGTGCATCCGGTGGTTTATACCCGTCGGGTCTATCGCTGAGCTCTACCACACGATGCATCACACCTATAGTGACAGGCTTCCCACAGACCGGGCATATTTTATTATGTTTCAATGTTTCTTCCGGCGTCCAGAGTATACCGCAATTCCGATGACCATCATAATGATATTTCCCCTCTTCCGGATAGAATTCAATGGTGCCGAGAAACTTTTTTGAGTCGTGGCTTTTGATAGCGTCAATGATGCTATCATAGGAGAGTTCACACTCCAGTACATTGGCTTCTCTGCCGAGTTTATCCGGGCTATGTGCATCAGAATTAGAGACAAGTGTGTATCGGTCAAGTGTGCTGAGTCGCCAGTTCATTCGTGGGTCACTGCTCAAGCCGGTCTCCAGTGCAAAGATATGCTCTGTCTGGTCCTTGAAACATTCCTCAATCTTATCAAATCCAGAATTAGCACCAAATAGAGAGAACCACGGTGTCCATATATGGGCAGGAATGATGACACAACGAGGCGAGACTTCCCGCACATAACGGACAAGTTTATCCCCGGGCAATGAGAGCGTGGGTCTACCATCGGATTTGAGTTTCCCGTAATGCGACAGCACATTACTGATTTGCTCGACTTCATCAAACCCCGGAGCAAGTAGCACAATGTGGATACGGCGAGTTCGCTCACGTTCACGATAGATAAGACTTACTTCAGCGGAGAGCATAAAATAGGTATCCTCGTGGCGGAACAGACCATTCCCTGCATCATCCAGTTCACCCCGTAACTCTGCCCGCCATTCCGGATGCGTAAAATCACCTGTGCCAACCACCTGTATGCCTTTAAGTTTTGCCACACGCGCAAGTGAACCAATGTTCATATCATTGCTTGTGGCACGGCTATATCGCGAGTGAATATGGAGGTCAGCAACGATTTTCATCTTTTATTATCTCCCTGTCTCCAGAAGATGTCTGGCAAAATTTACCCACACCAATCCTTGCCTGAATCAGACCGAAAATCTGTCAAAATAGTTATTGATTTTTACCGTATAAAAAAACTACTATAAACGCAATAATAAAGGAGGTGAACCCTATGGTTGTCGCACGAAGAATCAAAGAATATCTTGAGCAAAATGGTGTGGAGTACAAGAGTCTGGTGCATCCCACAGCATATACTGCTCAGGAAGTTGCCGCTACTACACACATCCGTGGAAAAGAAGTAGCCAAAGTAGTTATGGTAAAGGTAGATGATAAGATGATAATGGCGGTGTTGCCTGCAGCACACAAGATAGACCTTGCACAACTAAAAGAGGTTCTGGGAGTCAAAAAGGTGGAGCTGGCAACAGAGGACGAATTCAAAGAGATGTTTCCTGATTGCGAAATTGGTGCACAACCCCCGTTTGGCAACCTGTATAACCTGGAGGTCATCGCTGCAAAACCATTATGGGAAAACGAAGAGATTACTTTTAATGCAGGAACTCATACTGATGTCATTACCATCCCTTTTTCTGATTGGGAACGACTGGTAAAACCACGACAGGTAGAGTTTACCCAGCCCATATACCCGATACAATATACTTCGCTAAAGATTGCTGGATAAGATTTCTATAATGCGCTCAATAGAATCTGCGTAATAAAAAAATGATGGTGCGGGAAATGGAAAATGAGGATTCTCTGGCAAAACACTCTCCACTAATTTCATAAACTCACCAATCACCGGCAGCCAGCACTGGTCTGCGATAATTAGAGGACGTGGGGGGTGGACAATGCCTTTGTTCATCACCTCCCAGGCAAGAGAAAGCTCCACAAGCGTGCCACTCCCTCCTTTCAAGACAACGTAAGCCCGGGCAAGACCAATAAGATTCTTCAGGCGTTCATAGAGAGATTCAGTAGCAATTTCGCGAGTAATCCAGGGGTTAGCTTTGCCGAAGGAGCGCACCGTGACGCCAATAGTTTCCCCGCCTGATTGACGAGCACCGCGTGAGACGGCTTCCATAATACCACCGTAGCCACCACAACAGATGACATACCCACTTTTCGCAAGAGATTCACCAAGCTCAAAGGCAAATGTATAGGCTTTATCGTGTGGTTGG
>JAGHBZ010000334.1 GCA_021160705.1 Candidatus Sumerlaeota bacterium | reverse complement strand
GTATACTATTTAGATAAAGGAAGTGCAATACAAAAAAATATCCATTCTCGGTGCTCAGGAGCATAATCTGAAAAACATTAATGTAGAAATCCCCAGGGATTCGTTTACGGTTATCACAGGGGTGAGTGGTTCAGGTAAGAGTTCTCTTGCATTTGATACTATTTATGCAGAAGGACAACGCCGCTACATTGAGAGCCTATCCTCGTATGCACGCCAGTTTCTTGACCAGCTCCCCAGACCAAAAGTTGAGCTTATTGAGGGGTTGAGTCCAGCAATCAGTATAGAACAACGCACTATCAGTCACAACCCTCGGTCTACAGTAGGCACGGTGACTGAAATTTATGACTACCTTCGTCTGCTGTTTGCTCATCTTGGCACACCACATTGTCCTAAATGTGGCAGGGCAATTCAGCGCCAGTCTGCCGAGCAGATTGTTGAGCACATCCTATCGTTCCCAGAGGGCACAAGGATAATGATACTCGCCCCTATTATTCGTGGCAGAAAAGGCGAATATTCACGTCTATTTGAGCAGTTAGAACGCGAAGGATTTACACGTGTAGTGGTTGATGGCAGGACCTATGAGCTCGGTGAGCCTATCAAGCTGAAAAAGACTTATAAACACGACATTTCACTTGTGGTTGACCGCATTGTTATACATAAAGACATACGCCAGCGTCTGGCTGATGCGATTGAGATTGCGCTTAAAAAAGCTGAGGGTGTAGTGGAGGTAGAGATTATTGACGCTCCTCAGGAGGTTGCAACAACCCGGCTCACGTTCAGCGAGCGATTTACCTGTCTTGAGTGCGGAATTGCAATTCAGGACATCTCGCCACGTCTGTTTTCTTTTAATAGTCCGTATGGAGCCTGTCCTGTATGCAAGGGGTTGGGCACGATACGAGAAATTGAGCCTTCGCTGGTGGTAGACCCTGACAAAAGCGTTCGTGAGGGCGCATTACGTCCCTGGGAGGCTCTGTTTATAAGTACGCACTCTGCACGGCGGAGTCGGATGTTTCATCTGCTTAATGCGGTCTCCAAAAAATTTCATATTGACCTTGATAGACCATTTCGGCGTCTGCCAAAACGTCATCAGGATATACTCCTATTCGGAGCAGGCGATGAAAAGTTTACATTCAGTTATCGCCACGGTGGAAGATTGCTTAAAGAAACTGATTTCTTTGAAGGAGTTATTCCATATCTTCGCCGGCGACTTGCGGAGACTTCTTCAGATTCGCTCAGAGAAGAAATTCTCAACTACTACGCAGATATACAGTGTCCTGAATGCAAAGGACACCGTCTCCGTCCTGAAAGCCTCGCTGTTACGTTCAGAGGCAAAAATATAGCTGAGCTCTCAAAGATGTCTGTTAAGCGTCTTTTAGAGTTCTTTAATTCACTTCACCTTACTGAAAGAGAATCACACATTGGCGAGCAGATACTCAAGGAAATAAAAGACCGACTGAGGTTTTTAAACGATGTGGGGTTAAATTATCTGGAGCTTGACCGGCAAACAGCCACACTCGCAGGCGGGGAAGCTCAACGTACCAGATTGGCTTCACAACTTGGTACACAGCTCGTGGGTGTCCTTTACATTCTTGATGAACCAAGTATCGGACTCCATCAGCGTGATAACCGGGCTCTTATTGAAACGCTTAAGCATCTACAGAAACTTGGCAATACCATCATTGTGGTGGAACACGATGAGACAACCATTCGTTCGGCTGATTATGTAGTAGACCTTGGACCTGGGGCTGGCAGACTTGGTGGAGCACTGGTAGTCGCCGGTCAGCCTGAAGATGTCGCTCGCAATACTCAATCCATTACAGGACAATACCTGTGTGGCAGGCAGAAGATTCCTGTGCCCACACAACGGCGTCAGCCCAAACCAGGACACTTTCTCAAAATCATCGGTGCAGCTGAGCATAATTTCAAAGGCATTGATGTCTCAATCCCTCTGGGTTTGTTTGTCTGTGTTACTGGAGTCAGTGGGTCGGGTAAGTCAACACTCATCATTGACATACTTTATAACGCACTGATTCGGCGATTGCACGGTACAGGTACACTGCCGGGAAAACATAAGCGTATTCTTGGTATGGAAAAAATTGATAAAGTGATTAACGTTGACCAGTCGCCAATCGGACGTACACCACGCTCGAATCCTGCCACGTATACTGGAGTGTTTACACCTATTAGAGACCTTTTTGCTCAGCTGCCTGAATCCAGGATGCGAGGATATACTAAGAGTCGTTTCTCGTTTAATGTTCCTGGTGGACGGTGCGAGCGTTGCCAGGGACAGGGCACTATTAAGATTGAAATGCAATTCCTCCCGGACGTGCATATAGAGTGTGAAGAATGCAAATCCACACGTTATAACGTTCAGACACTGGAGGTAACGTATAAAGGCAAGAATATTGCAGATGTGCTGGCAATGACCGTTGAAGAAGCGCTTGAATTCTTTGCTTCTATCCCGCGGGTCAAAGAAAAATTGCAGGTTCTCTTTGATGTTGGGCTCGGCTATATAACTCTCGGTCAACCCGCCACTACACTCTCAGGTGGCGAGGCACAACGTATTAAACTTGCCCGTGAACTCAGCAAAAAACAAACAGGGCGAACCCTTTACATTCTGGATGAGCCAACCACTGGACTTCATTTTGATGACATCAAAAAACTCCTTCAGGTACTAAACAGACTCGTGGACTACGGAAATACGGTCATTGTCATTGAGCACAACCTTGATGTGATAAAATGTGCTGACTGGATAATTGACCTTGGTCCTGAGGGTGGTGACGAAGGTGGTCAGGTCGTGGTGGCTGGCAAACCTGAGGATATAATCAACCATCACTACTCCCACACCGCACGCTACCTCAAACCACTCCTCAGCAACAAATAATAACATTTCCTAATTAGGATTGTACTTATTCTGAAGTTATTTCCCCCCAAAGTCAAGATGAAACGAACTCCATCTGTTAAAGTTCAAATTTATAAGGAAGCCAGGAGACCAGGAGTAGACAAAAAGTATAAGAAAAAAACAAATTGATAAAAATTATCAGTTCTCTTATAGAGTCTTGCCGTGGAATCATCGGAACTGAATAGGATAATATCTCGGGAATAAAAGGCAACTCCTGGTTTCCTGGTCTCCTTATGGATAATAAAATTTTCTGATTAAGATTGTACTTATTTTGAGTCATTTCCTGCTAAAGTCAGGACGAAACAAACTCCATTCGTTAAATTTCAAATAGGAAATCCTATAATCACTAACAGGACTCAAAAATCTGCTTTCCAGAAACTGTATAATCGTTCGGGGGAAATCTTTTTAGTGATACTCGTTCTGGAGTTGTGGAAATTTCTGTACAATATTATTCAGGGCATCTCTTAGCCAGGCAGGTAAAGGAAGCTGTTGTAAGGCTGCCACTTCTGCTCTGGCAGTTTTAAAATCTCCTCTCACCAGCGCCAGCTCCAGCCTGTTATACCGAATAAACGGCTCATCAGGTTTGAGTTTTTCTGCTCTTGCAAATGCGTAGTCTGCCTGCTCGTCGTGTCCCAACTCCCAGAGGGTCATTGCATAATCATTCCAGAGCTGGTAATTCCCGGAGTCATACTTTAATGCCCATCTATATGCGGATTTTGCAGTAATTAGGTCATTAAGCAGGCGCGAGAGCTCAGCCTCCCATCGGTAAAGCAAGGCTTTGCCTTTTACTGGACGCCACGGCGGTGGGCGCTCAATCATTGAACGGAAAAACTCCCGTGCTTGTTGTGTTCGCTTCAAACGATGCTGCTGTTTTAGATAACGGTGGAGAAGTGGTAAATAGAGTTCTTTAGCCAGATGCGTCTCAGATAACGTCAGTGTCTCGGTAGTTTTTCCCTGTATTTCAAGCACGTTCAGTAATGGTAAAAGTGTGCTACCATCCGGTCTGAGCAGATATGCGCGACGAAAATGTCGTTCTGCTTCTCCGAACCGACGTTGTTTCATTTTTATAACCCCTTTATAGGAGTATACCTTGGGGTGGTGGTGATTTTTAAGGTACTCAGTAAGTAGTGAGTCTGCCTCCTGCAACTTGCCGTGTTCAATTAATGCCATTGCAAGGTTGATACGGGAGTTTGCCCAGCAGGGGAATCGTTGGTAAGCCCTGCGGAAAAAATGAATTGCACCTCTTAATTTTTTCTGCAGAAATAGTTCATTACCAATTCTGAGGTCTCTGGAGGTAAGAAAAATCCTGATTTCAAAGATTGCCAATCCAAGAGAGAAGATAAGTATTATAATACCTATAATAACATAGTGGTGTGACCTAAGAAGTTGAGTCTTGTTTAGTGCCGAGTTGCTGTTCTTTTTATAGTTTTGAGTGGCAAGCCCTACACCCATCCCGGCGAGAAAGAAAAATATCCATCCACCCCCAAACCAATTGAACCACACACCCACGCCTGTGGCTACAATCAGTCCAGTTAAGCCAGAGACAATTCCTGAAATCAGTAGACGTTCCTTATCAGGAATCTGCGGCGATTGGAGGCTATAGATGAGAGTATAAAACAGAAATATTAGAAATAGACCGAATAATAGGAGTCCCACAATCCCTTGTTCTACAAGTAGCTCAAAGAACCAACTATGTGCGTGACCAGGAGTTAATCCCGGCGAGATGACCTCCAGACGTGGCATAAGCCGAAGCGCAACATCGGGAAATGAACCAAGCCCATATCCGGTTAAAGGATGAGATAAAAATAATTGTAGACACCCCATCCATAATTGATACCGCAATTTAATCGGACTGGAGCTAAAAATATGCTTGATTTGTTCCGGAAAAAATGTGTTTCCACACCAGATGAAGACTAAAACCAGCAGAATGGGTATCAGTATGCCTTTAGCCGTAGAAATGTACCACTTATAACCCTTCTGTGGTAAGATTGAGAGCACCAGAATAAATCCTACCCAGAGAGCCGTAATCAATCCGAGTAAGGCAGCACGGGACTGCGTGACCAGAAGTCCCATAAACACGATTGGTGTTCTTATCGGTAACTCCAGTAGCCACTTGAGAGAGCCACGTGGAGAGACTTCCTGATGTTTGCTCCCAAGTTCATACACTGCTAATACAGGTAGAATTGCTACCAGAAAATCCCCGAAAAAATTGGGATTCCCGAACGTACCTACTGGTCGGTCAATATATTGCCATTGAACAAAATCTATACCAAAGAATTGTGCAATAGCATAAACACTGCTAATGAACGTTGCCCAGAAAATGGGCTCTAAAATACGCTTTGCCTGTGGGGAATTTTGCGACATAACCGCCAGAAAACCGAAAGTGATAATATAGCCCAGTTGTCGCACAAACACTATGATAGCACGTGGTAAATCAGGAGCATAACAGACAGAATATGCTTGCCAGAGGAGGGAAAAGAATAGAGTTACGAACATCAAACGCCATCTTCTTTGATATTTGCATATCCGAAGAAGTGGCGAAATACACTCAGGGAAAAGACGGAATATAAACGCTATCCCTATTAATAAAAAAAGCCCCTCCCACCAGAGGAGCTCTTTTATGACATTTGTATTGACACTCAATCCATAGAAAATTACCACTACTATTCCTGCAAGGACGCCTATTGCTCCCGCAAGAGCCAACATCTTCTTTTGCTGTGCCCTGTGTATGTTCAATGCGTCAGCACATAACCTGCAAACAATGGTTATGGAGCTACTGTAACCTCTTCTACGATAGCCTTGTCAAGGTATATCCAGGAGGACGTATCATCAAACGGGTCAAAACTCAGTATGTCAAAGGAGATGACCAGTGGTGTCTGTACCAGTGGAATTTGTGGCTTACCCGCCGGCTGGAGATAATCTAATGGGTCAAAGGTGATTTCATAATATTTTGGTGAACCTGCTGCCGGGGCGTGCTGATTATAGCTAAACACTTCCCTGCCCCAGTTCGACCAGACCTCCTGCTGGTTCGCTCGCAACCTGAATTGCACCACGTCATCCGGGTCGCTCACGCTACTATCCACAAGCCAGCGTACACGATAAAGACTTTCCGTCTCCATAGTGATGTCAGGGCTGTACCAGTAGGAGAAACATCTCGTTGAACCATTAGCGTTGAGTCCGAGTCGGCTATTTGCCACGGAGGTGGTCGGCGTATCGAACGGAGAAATTGTGCCAGCAAACTGCCACCCTTCGCTTCCCGTCGCAAAATCATATCTGGCAATCTCTGTCACTGTGGTCACCTGCACCTCCTCCACTATCAACTCCTCAAGATATATCCACGAGTTCACATCGTTACCCGGGTCAAAACTCATACTGTCAAAGGAGAACACAAAAACGTCGTCGCCCGGAACCAGCTCAACAGGATTAAAGAACAACGCGTAGTTCTTCCATTCAAACTGTGTAGGTGCAACGAAACCACGACTGTCAACGTAGCGTGACCAGCCCTGCCAGCTCTGCTTCTGGTTCACTCGCAATCGGAACGGTATACAGAGGTCTGGGTCGCCGACACTACTGCTCAATGTCCAGGTGGAACGATAATATCTCCCGCAGGGAATGGTGACGTCAGGACTATACCAGTAGCTAAAGGCATAGGTGGAGCCAGCAGGGTTCATTCCCAGATGCCCACCAGTGCTCTCAGAAGTCGGTACGTCAAAATCGTTGGTTTCACCTCTATAACTCCAGTTTACTGGCTCATCAAAAGTGTAATAGAGAATTGGAGTGGGAGTAGGTGTAGGTGTCGAAGTGGGTGTGGATGTAGGAGTAAGTGTCGGAGTAGGTGTCGGTGTCGGAGTCGGTGGAGTTTGCCAGAGTTCAAATGCCATATCCATCGACTGTCCCCCTAATCGGTGACCACGGGGCCAGAGCAACTCAGTCCAGGTTGTCAACTCATCATTGAGGAACACTGCATCGTCTCCCCAGTGATGTTCCGAGTTCTTCCATCCCCAGGGAAACTCTATGCCAGAAGATTCATATAACGCCTGAATGTTCAAGAAATACTTCTCTCCCGGTGTCTGTGCCCAGGGTATAGTTAAATCCTGGTCGTACATAAACTCGTGCTCATAGTAATCAGGTGAATTCCACAGGGGAACTGCTCCATACCAGACTTCAGTATAGTTGGTGCAGATTTCCTCGTGGATAAGTTCCCCTGGACGCGAGTACGGTGGCGGTGGTAGATATTTATGCCAGCTCAGGCGGAAAGCAAATGGTTTAATTGGCGGTGGTTCCACTGGACCTGATGTCAGGTTCTCCCAGCCTATATAGGAACCCCACCAGCGGATGTGAACAATAGGAAGTCCAGTGGTGCATTCCCAGTCGTCAGCAACCACACTCATAAATGATGGCGATGCAGAGGATTCCACATCATACCCATCTATCATATTCGGGGGTTGTTGCCATTTAATTACTGGTGTAGGCGTAACTGTGGGAGTAGGTGTCGGTGTCTCGGTTGGCGTAGGTGTAGGAGTGGGCGTGGGTGTTTCAGTGGGAGTCGGTGTAGGAGTGAGTGTAGGTGTAGGCGAAGGCGTCTCAGTTGGAGTAGGTGAAGGTGTTGCTGTGGGTGTGGGTGTAGGCGTCGGCGTAGGTGTCGGCGTAGGTGTGAAAGTATATCTCCAATACGGACCAAGTGGAAGCATATCCTCGCCGTAATAATTATCCGACCTTACTACTCGTTCACACACAGGTACAAGACTGCTTTCTTCATTGTAGTGACTGAAGTGTCGATATATCAGCCCACCACCCCTAATGTCGGAGATTATCTGCTGGAGTCCCACTCCATTCGGAATAAATGAATAGAATGCACCCTGTCGGTAGAAGGGGTCGGTTATCAGCATTGTGCCGGGCTGAAAGTAATCCGGTATACCATCCTGTTGTTTTGAGTGTGAGATAGCAGAGATTTTGTCTGAGAGGTACTTTAATATGAATAGTCCATAAGATTGAATATTTGATTCAATGGGGACCTGTTTTAATTTTATGGTAAACATACTCATTAGTCTTCCGTCCGTGCCATATCCATATATGGTGAGCAAGGAACCGGGCCAGGCTTTTGATGGAAAGATATAGCCCCAGGGGCGACTTTTCTTGCTTTTAAGAAACTGGCGGTAATACCCAATATCACTTGCTACTGCGTGGGGATACGTGGAACAATCATCATAGAGGAATACATTCAACCGTGAAAGTCCTGTTATGCCTGTAGTTATCTCATCAGCAATTGGAATCTCTGTGAATGTGGTGGGTCCATCACCATAATCAACGTACACTTTTGTAAGAGCGTCTAAACCAGGATACTGAGTTGGGCTATATATATACGTGTATGTGGTAAATGAATCGTCCTCAGCGATATACTCTACCATTGAGAGGATTTCTTTGTCGGTCGGTCCGGGTCCGTAAGTAAACCAGTACTGGGCTACAAGGTCATTATATCCTATCAGGTCAATTTGCACAAGTGCACCCCCTGTAGGGGAGTCATAATAGAACTCCCAAAATAATGGGTTTCCATCTGGACCGAATGTATCTACACTATCATATCGGAATGGGGAAGAACTCGTGATAGGTCCATAAGTAGTTGAAAATACCGGCTCAGGATAAAGTTGAGGAAACCTCACAGCGACCACAGGTGAAGTGTCTACAGGTGGGGCGTATTTATAAGAGACGCGGTCTATCTGGGCGTATAGCGAGTGTGTGGTTGATGTCTCTATCCACCATCCTGTAATATAAAGCGGAGGTGCATAACCCGGATTAAAATGGTCGTTCTTGCCGATGGTATATTCAAGGGTGTTAGTGGTGATAACTTCACTATTATTTTGTTTGGTTGAGTTAGTCTCTGTTCTTGTCTCAACCCATTGGTCTGTGTACCTCTCCTCCCAGGAACCTACCATCCGAGTGTAGTAAGTAGATGAGACGGTTAATGTTGTTGTGAATAGCTCAGAGTCCTCAGGTTTTGCATAGGTGGATTCAAACCTATCCCCGGCTGGACAGGTATGTCCAGTGGTAGTATAGTAGTAGTTCCCACTAAATTTTCCTCCGTATGGGTCATTTATTTTTGCAGAGCTCATAACATCATAGTCGTCAGCCCATTCAACCGGAATAGTTTCGCTTAAATATTGAGTTGTCATAAAGGGTCCTTCATATGGATTTGCCCAGGTATCGGCAATCGGGGGATACTCGTAGTCTCGCTTGGAGAAACCATTGTAGTTCGGCACCATAGTTTCACTATACGAATGTCCAGCCCCAGGAATATACTCATACCATTGTGCAGAGGCTACGTGTCCAAGGGAATTATAGGTAAAAAAGTAAGTATTATTCTTGCCGACAACGCTTTTAACCTGAGCACCAGAAGTAGCAAAACTACTGATGCTTACTCCTGAGACTACTAAACACACAATAGTTAGGAAAAACAAAATTTCTTTTTTTGTTCTCATTTTTTCACCTCGCTGAAATTAAAATTTTCTCTAAAAAATTTAGATATTTATCTGAG
>JAGHBZ010000318.1 GCA_021160705.1 Candidatus Sumerlaeota bacterium | reverse complement strand
TTTTACACACAGGGTCACAGGCAACCTTTTTGCCTCTGTTCCCGCCGATAAATATCCTGGTTTTCTTCGTGGGTTTAACGTTTCGTTCGAGATAGATACTATGGGTTATATTCTTCCCCATTTTGTTTCCGAAAAACCAAATAGTAGCATCTGAGGACTGGAGGTCAAGTGCACCCATATGGTCTGCTGAGTGCTCGCTCTCGAAATAACAATCCCACACTCCTACTTTAGATTTGTCTACATAAAGAGCACCTGCGCCTTTAGGGTGATGCATTATAAATTTGCAACGTAGATAATATGCCTGAGACCTCCAGAGGCTTGCTATATCGTAACCCCCATCAATCAAACAATCAATAAATACAGCTTCGCTGTTGGGATAGACAAAACTTGTATCCTGATACCCGAAAAGATGACAGTCCCGAATGGTAACTTGTGTAACCCGATGAGCCTTTGATGACGGAAACCCAACTGCCAACGCCTCCTGTGCACGTGTGTTGTATTCTCCCCACTTGTTCAAGTTTTTGAGTGTTAGACCTTCAATAGTAATGTTTTTAATATCCTTTTGTGGGTTATAAATATGTACAAGGTGGATGTTTCTGGGCTTTCCCTGAATAATGCACCTGGTAGGGTCAGTACCTTTCAAGAGAATATTACCACGCCTTATATTAACATCATTTTCATTGTAAATACCAGGCATCACCAATACTGTAATTGTATTTTCCTCAGGAAGCGAGCAGGTATATTTAAGTGCGGAATTAACAGAAGTAAAATCGCCACCACTGGGGGCTACGACTATCAGACTCTCTCGTAACGACTTTTGAAAGTCTATTTGATAAAACGCACAGCCTAAAAGAAAAGTCATTAATAAAATCAGTGCAGATAAATAAATAATGTGTGACCTCATCTTTTTTCTCCTCCTTAGAATAACACGTCTTTGCGGATGCAGAAGGCGAAATCCACGGTAGTAAATGTTGGCCATTTTGCTCCGTAATGGTCAAATGGCTTTCGGAATAATATCCACATACCCACTTTTTTCCATTCATCCAGAGACGCCCGGAAAAGTCTTTCGGTCTCCCCTGGTCGGTGATGTTTGGGAATAAACCAGCGCCAGATTCCTGCCAGTGCCTTGATAGTGTTACTGCGAGGTTGCCACCAGCTCCGCACATAATATTTAGTATTACAGCGATAATTCTCTCTGAGGTTCCTTGACTTTTGAGCCACATCCCAGTCGACCACCACAATCGGTGCATTTATCGTCTCTATGTTTCCGGTGATAATGCAGTTCTTATAATTTCGTAGATACCACCATCGGAGCGGCCACACACACTGACCCCTGCCATCCACAAATATTCTGGTATTCTCTTTATTCAGGAAGAAGCTCAGGCGTTTAATTTCATCAGCGACTCTCTTCAGGTCTCTGACAGTCTGGGCATAGTTCATACGTTCGCGAGCAGAGTCATAATTATAAAAACAGAGAAGAATACAATTTCGCACCTGCCAGAACACCAGAATACCGAGCACTGTGAGCCAGAAGACTGGACGGCGTTGAAATGAGTACGACTTCAGGAGGTCCCCAAGGTAGGAGCCTGCCAGCAGTATAAGCGGCAGTGATATGTGCACTGAGACCCAGGGTACTTTTTCCCCGGCGTATGAATACATCAACAGGCTTATGAACGTCCACCACAGCAGAAACGCCCTGAAACGATGGCGCTGAATAAGATAGATGACCGTTAGTACCGTCCCAAAAATCAATACCACAAAAATCATAAAAATATGCCATTTGGAGGTCAGATGAAACGTCTTGTCCCAGTACTCCCGATTCAGGGGTATCTTTGAAAACGCAAGGGCAACCATTATAGAGAGCAACAAGAAACCTGGAATTAATCCATACCGTATCCATCGTCTCCGCCAGAGCTCCTTGAACCCTCCGATACTCACTATAAGAAGTGCTGGTAACTCGTAAAGAAATATTAAAACAAAATAATAGTGAAACTCACCCTTTATCCGATGAATCTTATGTTGTCCCCACCAGTATGCAAAGGTATCACGGTAAATTTTGAATATATCTTTGGGGTATCTGAAAAAATCGGTAAAGACCACAATATAAACAACCAGAGAAACACAGATACCAAGTATCAGAAATAACCACTGTCGTGCCAGCAACTCCCAGAGCCGGGTGACTAACAGGCGTCTGTCCTGGTCTTTCTGGATATTGGTGCGAATCCAGCAAAAGAGCGGGGTTAGAACCGCTATTAGAAACACCACTCCAAAATATTGCCAGAACGGAGATTTAAACCTGATGAAGTCCCTTGTGCTGAATATTTTTAATGTTCCTTCTCCGGTAAAGAAATACACCAGCCAGAGCATCAGCACAACGACCACTGAACAAAGAAGACCGATAAATAGTGTAGACTGCCCGGAGATGGCTAGTTTTTTTTGCTTGTGTTTTTTCAAAACCTGCTGGTTAAGAAGCACATCTATCAGAAGCATCAATACCGAAAAAGAAACAAAAGTGAACAACAAAATTAATGAGTTTTCTTTTATGCAGACCAGCAAAGTGGAAACAAAAATAAGATAAAATAATCCCCAGCCTCGTTTTCTTTTCTCCAGTAATCTTGTGAGCACTATAACCAACAGAAGGGAGAAAAAAGCAAGTGGTATATCATGGCGAAAAAAACGTGAATAATGCATAATGCCCGGAGAAAAGAGCAGAAAAATCATTGCGCAGACCGCACCCCAGTCGCTTAACCAACGACGCAAACTCAGCACAAGCAATATTAATCCCACACCCAAAAAGACCACTGCCAGCCTCATACTTATATCAGAATCCCCGAACAACCAGAAAAACGACCCTGTGACATATAACATTAGCGGACCATGAAGTATTGGCTGATAATTATAATCACCGCTGTGTGCCCATAGATACGAATAATAGGCAAACATACTCTCGTCGTGATGAATCGGTCTCATTTCCAATGCTACCAGTCGGGTAAACAATGCCAGGAGTATAATAATAATTACTGCCACCGTAAAAGGCGTCAGGGTGATGTTTCCCCTACTCCAGTCTACACTATTGTTGTTTGGTTCATTTTTCTTCTGATTATCCATTTTCTCATCCTGATAAATTAGCGGAAAAACTATATGCTTGAGATATTGCAAAGAAGGATGAATTTCAACAACTTTTTAAGCATTTCATTCTCTCTCCTGTATCTTCGTATTTAGAGAGAATAAAAAAAAATATATAAAAATACAGAATTTGACTTGACACAATGAGGGTTTATAAGAATAATACTATATACTCTTTTAGTTATAAAGGAATGAACTTTTATGCAAAAATCTAAACTCAAAAAAACTGAACTCTTTGACTGGGATGTACTACGCTATAAGGCTGAAGCACTTAAGGCACTGGCTCATCCTACACGGCTGGCTATTCTGGAGATTCTACTTAATGGTGAGAGATGTGTGTGTGAGCTGATGGACGCACTAAACCAGGAGCAGGCTACAGTAAGTAAACACTTGCAGGTTCTTAAATCCGCTGGACTTCTTCACTCGTACAAAAAAGGTATGAAAATTTATTACTCCCTTTGCTGTTCGTCCGTGGCTGATATGCTATATAACATCTCAACGTCATTAAAAGAGATAGCAGCAAAGCGTAGATGTCTGCTAAGAAAGATTAAGTAAATACAGCTCTTTATATAGGCCAATTATTCAGAATACCACCAAGGAGTACCAGTAGCAGAGAAAGTTCATAATGAGCCTAATAATGGTCGGTAAATGGTATCAGGTTATTAACAACGACAGGATTGTTATCTGGAATTTTCAGTCAGGAATATAGAAG
>JAGHBZ010000064.1 GCA_021160705.1 Candidatus Sumerlaeota bacterium | reverse complement strand
TCGGATTACACTCAGGCAGAATCTTCCCAAAATCAATGATATTCTTCAGTCTAAGCCAGCAAAACAAATATTTTGCAATTACCTGATTACCCCGGGGAGTATAATGGTCTTCGTCCCAGAAATATTCCTTAATTTTATCCTTGTTGCCATTGGTCAACTCTTCCAGCACTTCGGTCATATCTATTACATCAATCTGGTGTTTTCGGGCAAAATCCTGGATTACCTCTTGAGGCTGGTGAGTATCTTCCTTGCCTATTTGAAAAGTATAAGGAAAAATAACAATCAAAAATGGGAGATTTTTTTCCTTAATCAAAGAGGTAATTTTTTCAAGGTAATTAATAACAATTTTCCAGCTTTCCTTGATTTTGGGCTCCTCCGGATGCAGGCACATATATTCCACATTCATAGTTTCTTTAATTCTTGCTCGCATTTGATTACGACGGCGCATCTCTTCACTTGTACCGCCGCGAAAATGTCGGATAGCTCGCCCGAATCCCGTCTCGTTAAATATCCAGCTCAGAAGACGATTCTTCATCTGCAGGACCCGATGATAGTCAATTCCTACACCGCCAAACCTAATATCCACCTGATACGGCTCTGTCAGGTCGTTCATACAAAATCCTAACACCACAAAATCAGGCGAAAATCGCAGATTCCTCCTTAGATGATAATATTCCTGATAGGTGGAATATCCCTGAACACCTGCATTAATGATTTGAAATTTTTTATAAAAAGACCTCTCAGAGCAATACGTATATAACAACTGCTCCAGCTGGTTCGCAAACGTGTCCTGTTTTTCTACTCCGTGTCCCATAGTAACTGAATCCCCAATCATTAGCCCCCCGTAATTCATTCTTTCCTTTCTCTTCGGGAAACGAATCGTCGTAATGTCCATATTCATTTATGTAGATGAGCTTATCTGTAAATTGGGGTCCCCAGATTCTCCAGTTTCCGATAGTATTGGGGCGATGTTTATAATACGTGACCGGGTCATACATCCATAGCCCACTCCCATACACGATGAACAATACCCTGTCCACCAGAACTACCATACTTACAATAAATATAAGTAGCGAGAGATTTACCACCCACTCCTTGCGTGTAAGATATACCAGGATTCCGGAGCCCAGTATTACTGCTCCGATTATTTTGCCGACTACTGAAAAGGTATAAATGGGATAGTGCCGAAACAGGATAGTGCCACCCAGTAAACTGGCTATCGATTCAGTAATTAACGTTGTGATGTGCCTGATGGCGAAAATGATAATCAGCAGACCAAAACCGATAAAAAAAAGTGCAATGACTTTAAAGAGTTCCTGTCGGAGCGCCTCTCTATTGTCAGTTATCTGTGCCGAATTCTGCATAACTCTAATCTCAACGAACTCAGTATAAAAACTTTATTATTTTAACTCCGCAGATTTTCTGAATTGTGCAATAACTGTAACTACAAAACTACAGAGGTAGAAATTGGCAAAATCTGCATAATCTGTGGACTTCATCCTCTTTAGACTAAACTCATCAATGTAATGTTAAAATTATTATGCAAACTCACACCTACCCTCGCAATGGATTAATTCGGGGTTTCTAAGAAAGAAATTTTTTTAACCTTGACTGTGTACAGATAAAAAATAAAACGTAGAGAATACAGAAAGCAAAGGAGCTACGGAGAGCTGGTGATTTGATTAATTCCGGGTGTCTCCGTGTCTTTCAGGGGCGAACTATTAAAATTACGAAAGGCACTATGTTCCCGAAGGAATAATCCAGAAATTATATATGCGGGGCAATGCCTGTTTTTTTGACAATCGTTTTGCCAGATGGCAGAGCGATAGGACTCAAGGAAGGGATGCAGAGATGCCACTAAATTTCCACCCATCTCAAATCAGTCTCAGGTGCATTTTTAAGAGTAGGCGTCATCGCAACATCATTGCCTGAATTGAAGGATGCAGGAGTCATCACCTTTACATATTTGAGTTGTGCGTACAAATTCTATATCGTCGCCGAATTCAGACGCCCAGACTTCGTACTCAGTCTGACAGATAAGGGTGCCAATTTGCTCGGATACTGCTTCTCTTTTAGCCTTAATCAGCAGGTTATGCCAGGGGCAATCGCTTATGATTATCCTGAACCCGTTGTCAGCAGGCATTTTTTCCGTCTTAAAGACGAACCCTTCAAGGGCGAGTTTCGTGGTCAGACATTCAAACAGTGCCTCCATCCCCTTATCCAGATTTGCAAAGGATTTAAGTTTGCGCGCCTGAATTTTCGGCATCACACGCCAGACTTCGTTATCAATATCAAGCGCTACGTCAAACCCATATTTCTCTTCTACTTTCATAAACCACAATCCATCCACCGAAGTGTAACTCCTATGGAAGAACTCAGCAATCTGCTTATCAGTTAATTCAATCATCGTTTTTTCCTCCTTCTTAAGAATTTGAGGTGCGGGGTACGAGAATGATTAATGACTCAGGAGTTCGGCAGCGGCACGAGCCACGATAAATTCCTCGTTTGTCGGGACAACCAGAATTGTGACACGCGAGTCGGAAGTACTAATAC
>JAGHBZ010000227.1 GCA_021160705.1 Candidatus Sumerlaeota bacterium | reverse complement strand
GTTCTATATTCTCCTGCTTCTCCCGGGAATCCTGGTTAAAATAAATTCTTTTTAATTTTTCGCGCCTGCCCCCCGCAAATATTTATTGTGTGAGCTTATTCTTAAGGGATTGTTCTAAGGAGCGTAGTTTCCTGTTAGTGCCGGTGATGGGTTTGTAGCGTTTGATAGAATCCAGTGCTTTTTGTAGCTTGCCTTTTTCTGCGTAGTAGTTGGCAATTAAGTATAACAACATTGGGCTGGCTGAGGGTACCCGGTTGAGGAATTCCTCAATGTAGACTACGCCCTGTTCTTTTTCATCAAACGCTGAAAAGGCTAATTCTCCTAAGAGTCTCAAATACGCTGGATGCTGATGAGATTTTTTCAGTAGGTCGTTAAGTTTCCTTTTTGCTTCTTTGTGTTTACCCAACCGCTCCAGGAGATATGGCTCAATTGCCTCAAAGACATCAAGATTCTTTTTGCCTTTATTTACCAGGACTTTATCAAGCCACTTCTTTGCCTCCAGCCAGTCGTGGCGATAGACATAGTAAAGCGCATATACTTCAGCATAGTCAGGGTCTAATTTCCTGATGATTTCCAGCTGGCTTTCTGCACCATTAAGGTCTCCCAGATAGAGGTAAGCGTGAAAGAGTGCACGTCGGAGGTCCGCACGGTCAGGTGCAATCTGAACCAGTGATTTAGCAATCTGAATTCCCTTTTCATACTCGCCATTAATTTCTGCACGACATAATTTGCTCACATAATTTTGATTGAAATAATCAGGGTCATATTTAGCGATATTGCGGCGAAGCCTCCGAATGAGAACACGATTAGGATACGGTTCTTTGAGCAACAACTCTGCCAGTTCATGTGAAGCGGGAGCATAAGCGGGTGTGTAAATGACAGAAGTCATAAAATTCTTCTTTGCCATTTGATAATATTGTTGCGACTCATTGGTATTGCCAGCTTTTTCTGCAAGCAATCCCATATCCCGGTAGATTAGACCTTTCAGATAATAATTTGAATGAATACGCAACTCCTTGAGCGAGAGGTCTGCATAGAAGAGGGCTTTATTATAATAGAGTTTAGCCCTTGAGCGATAAAATAGCTGGTTGCGAGTAGCGTTCTTATCGTCTGCGGGTGCAGGTTCCAATGCAAGGTCACCATATACGCTCCCCAATAAATAAAAGACTTCAGCAGCCTTAAAAAGACTTATTCCAGACAAAGGTTCAAGCCGTAATGCACGATTTATGGCGATGCGCGCTTCGTTTAGCCAATTTAGTTGCACCTTCAGGGACGCACGCGGATAGGAGTAAAATGTTTTGGTAAAACTGCTTGTCCTTTGATTCATTATATCAGCCGAGTAATGGATTATGTTGAATGAAGCGATATAAGGCGAAATGATTAACACAGCAATGGCTATTCCGATGAAGATGAGTTTTCTTGCTGGTGCAGGGTGTAGGAGTTCTGGTTCTGCCGACACATTATGTTCAGTGAGTCCATAGAGTCTTTTGTCTCCAGCCCATAATGCCACAAGAAAAATAAAGTACAATCCTAACGGTGCGATGTGAAATGGAAAATCAAAAAACGACTGAATTAGAATGGCGGTAATTGAGAAGAAGAGAGCAATCATAATAGCACGGAGGTAAGATGACTTTAGCTCCAGAAATGTTGACCAGCCCTGTTTAAGGTAACGATAGAAGGCAACCAGTATCAGTAGCAGTCCGATTAGACCGAGTTCTATAACTGTCTGGAGATATTCATTATGAGCTCGCTGCGTACGTTTAGCTGTTGGGGTCAGGATAGAATCAGGATGCCGAACAAAATATTCACCCTGTACCCTGGGGTAGACGTATTGAAAGCTCCCGATTCCAGAGCCAAGCAGTGGATGCTGGTTAATAAGTGGGACCGAGCAGACCAGCACACGGAGTCGAGTTTCTGCTTTGAGTCGTTTCAGAGAAAAATGCCCCAACCTCTGACGGAATGAGACCTCAGGCGATTTTAAAGGATTAGGGATGAGCTGGCTGAGTACTACAAGCATTACAACCATACACCCTAACGCCAAATGTGTTCTGCTCAGGGTGAACCCTGTGTATTTTCGTAAATAGAATAAAAATAACGGAATGGTGATAAGCAGAGCCACCCAGCTGCCCCGACTCTGAGCAACCAGAATAACAAAAATTTGCATTGTGATGAAAATCAATAATAAGGTTTTTGCCAACTTCCTCCGCTGAAAAAGGAACATCACAAGGGATATAAAGAATGATGGAATAAGAAACATTGAGAGACCAGTGTTGTGCCCGATAAAGGCACCCATTCGGTTACGCGGGTCGTCAAATTTGAGCATAAATGAGTGAGTGAGATTCAAATGCTGGAGGATGGCGATGACACTCTGAATTGCAGCGACAACGAGAAGCAAAAAAAGCGCCTTGCGAAGAAAAAGCGGTGAATCTGCCAGCTCAAGTACCATCAAGAAAAAGAGTGCAAAACAAACAAGATTAAACCAGCTGCGAAAACTGTAATAAAATGTGGGGGTATAAAGAAGCGATAGACCTGCGTAAGCTACGAATATTAGAAGTAGAAAATGGCGGCGTAGAAACTTCCATTTTCTTTGTTTTGTGCCAGAAGAAAATGCGCTGTAAAAGATAAAAAAGACAAATAGGATGATGATTAATTCGTTAGCCACACACTCCTTGAGTACCAGCGGAGAAAACCCAAAAAAAACCAGTGGCTCAATGTTATCCTGCCAGAACTGGAATAATGAGGGAGTGTGCTGGAATTGAGATGAGAGCCGAGCATAAAGTGAATCGGTAACCTTCAGTGGGTAAATCAGTGGAACAATAAATAGTATTGTCAGAACAGTGAGTTGACAGAGTTTCTTTAGTTTATATTTGATTCCCATTCTTAGATAGGTCATCGTTGAATGCACTCTTTACCTTACTCGCTCTGATAGGAGTTCCGAGAATGTAGAGAGTGCTTCTCGAAGTTGTATTGGCATTGATTTTAATACTTTTTGGCTCAGGCGTTTTAATCGCTGGCAGTATGCATAAGCAGCCTTTATTGCACCGTATCTCTCAAATATCTCTAAAATCCTCTTAATATCCTTTTTTGTCGTTTTATTGCGAGGTTTATCCAGTATGGCAAACATCTCAGAGGCTTCCCGCCGTGAACAACGTTCATTAACATATACTACCATAAAACTGCGTTTTCCTTCTTTGATGTCTGCACCGATTTCATTCCTTCCTTTGCCAGCTGTAAGGTCAATTATGTCGTCCATTATTTGAAAAAGTGGTCCGATGTATTTGCCGAATTTTCTGATTTCTGAAAGCACATACTCGGGTGCCCCGGCAATAATTGCGCCACCTAAAATAGGAGCAGCGAGATAATATCCTGTTTTTTCCCTGACCATTTTCAAATAATGAGCCATTGTCGTAGAGTGAGAGGAGCGGGCGTTAATATCAAGTGCCTGTCCGATGAGGGTGTGCTCAAGTGTCTCTGCCATAAGCTCCAGCAGACGCAGGGTTAATGCACTACTCCAGAGTTTGCCTTTTTGTTGTAGTAGAAAACGATAAAGTGTAGTGAGCATATAATCGCCGGTGTTAATGCCGTGAGCGAGTCCGAACTTTGCCCAGACCGCTGGACGTCCTCGTCTGACAGTATCTCCATCTTCAATGTCATCGTGCACAAGGCAGTAATTATGCATCAATTCAATAGCAACAGCGAAGGGTAGAGCTTTTTTTATATCCCCGCCGAGCATTTCGCAGGTCAGCAGACATAGCAGTGGGCGAATTCGTTTACCGCGTTTAGAAATATCTGGCTCGTCAAGACACAGGGCGTAATCAATCGCATCGTGGAGATTATTTATATGTTTACGGCGTGGTGGAAGGACGTTTTTTAATGCTTTCTCAATGAGTGGTGATTTCTCTGCAAAATATTTATGAAGTTCCTCTTTTTTCACTTCTCTCGCTTTTTCCAAACCGTTTAAATAATTCTAATGCTAACTTTTCTGTAAGGGCACGTCGAGAAAATTGTTGAATTTTCTCCGGCGATACACCGGTTAATTTTCCTTTACACCATTCGCCAAAAAATTCTGTGATTGCATTTTTAATTTCGGGAATATCATCGTAGTTCGCGGTTTTGCCTGCGCTCAGCGAATTAATAAGTTCTTTGCACGGACCATCTGATACAATCCCCAGAATTGGTCTGCCTGATGCCAGATATTCAAAGACTTTTTGCGTCATCATAATTGAGGGATTTTCCTCTGGACTGATTATAAGCACAAGTACATCTGCACCTTTCTGATATGCGATACATTCGTGGTATGGGAGGAAGCCTACCAGACGAACTATCCGCTCCAGAGATAATTGTTTGATTAAATCAAGGTCTCTATCAGACAATGCGGATAAAAGACTCAGGCTAATTCCTTCTCTGAGACCCGGTCTTTCGTCCAGAAGTAATTTAATAGCCTTGAGCAGAGGCTCGGCAGTACGTGGCTCAAATAATGTGCCGGAATATAACAGGACAAACTTATCAGAGGGTTCCGGTCTTCTGGGTTCAACTGCTTTGAAATCCTCAGGGTCAAACCCATTCGTGATGGTAATGCATTTGGTTTTATCATAGCTTCGTAGTGCAAAATAACGAGTAATCGGCTCGGTTACTCCAATAATCAAGTCAGCATATTCCGCTACCATTCTCTCCAGAGCTGATTGAAGTGCGTGATGAATTGGTGTGGGTGTTTTGTAAAAGACCGGGTTCTGAAGCCAGCCATCCCGGAAATCTGCCACCCAGTATCGTTTGGTCAATTTTTTCAGAATCAGTCCTACCAGGTGTGCTGAACTGGGAAATGAGGTGGATAAAATCACTGCGGGTTTTTCTTTTCTAATAATCCTCAGTCCCTTCAACACGGCAAACGGAACCCAGAGTACTCTGTCGTCTGGTATGAATAACCATTCTCGTAGCCATCGTGCTATCTTTTTTTTCAGTCCACCGGTCTGACGGAGATGAGGAGTGAGACGTTTTCTCCTGCCAGGTTGAAATAGAGACCTTAGCAAAAAACTAATTCTATAAGGGTCTGCCGACCCTGAGCGAAATATCTTTACGCCTTTTTGGGATAGATTTTCCACTCTGCTATCCTCAAATCGTATGCCACGTTTCGCTTTGACAGTCAATACCAGTGGAGTCCACTTGTACTCCGGAAGATATTCACAGAACTTCACAATCCGGCGAACTCCCATTACATCAGGCGGGAAATCGTAAGTTATAATTAGCAGATTCCACTTTCTCTCGGTATTGAATTTATTGTTTTGCAACGCAATACCCCTGCCTGCAGTTTTATCCAGAGATGTACTCCAACGGTGTTGAATATGGTATATTATAAAACTGTGTATTGACTATTTTCGCAAAATAGAAAGAACAGCCTGGTTATGGGAATTCCTGTTTCATTGCGTTATTAATCTCATCCACAGCGTAGACCAGATTTACAAATAGGTCTTGATAAAATCCTGCCAGACCATCCACAGGGGCTGGGGGTTGCCAGTCCGGGACTTTTTTGTCGAGCAGTGAGGCATAATAC
>JAGHBZ010000129.1 GCA_021160705.1 Candidatus Sumerlaeota bacterium | reverse complement strand
ATGGAATACCAGGCGCTTGAGAATCCTGCCCAGCAGGCGTTTGGTGGTGCAGGTGTCCAGGCAGCACAATTTATCAGCTCCCAGGGAGTAGAAGCGGTCATTTCAGGTAACTTTGGTCCAAATGCGTATCAAGCCCTGAGAGCCGCTGGGATAAAGGTCTATGGAGGAGTGTTCGGTAGCATAACAGATGCCATTGAGAAATTAAAGAGAGGTGAGCTGGTTGAAGTGACTGAGTCGACGGTACCCCCGCATTTTGGAATGGGCGGACCCGGTGCTGGACCCGGACCCTGGGGTCCTGGCTGGGGTGGTGGTCCCGGTTGGGGCGGTCAAGGCTGGGGCGGAGGTCCTGGCTGGGACGGTAGAGGTGGCAGTGGTCAGGGACCTACTCCACCACCTGACTCCGGTCAATAAGGTACAGGCGGATTCATTTACCTGAGGCGGAGAATGTAAAATATATATAATATCTGAAAGAGCTGTTGTAAATCTGAGAGTTTATTGATTGCAGGTCAAGAGAATAGGTGTAAGTATATTCACAGGTTTGAAAGGAGGAGACATTGATTCTATCAATTGCCAGTGGAAAAGGGGGAACTGGAAAAACGACTCTTGCAGTGTCACTTGCCCTGGCACTGGATAATACGGTACTTCTGGATTGTGACATTGAGGAACCGAATGTACATCTATTTGTCCAGCCCGAGATAAGGAATGAGCAACGAGTTGAAGTTCCTGCACCAAGATTTATTAAGGAACGATGTACAGGATGTGGTAAATGCGTGGAGTTTTGCCAGTTTAATGCCCTTGCGTTGATTAAAGATGAGGTGCTGATTTTTCGACACCTGTGCCATAATTGTGGTGGGTGCACGATTGTATGTCCAGAGAATGCCCTGCCAGCTGAGATGGTAGAAATCGGGAGACTTTATAAAGCCAGAGGGCTTGGCGGTATAGATGTTATCTGGGGAGCCATCCTACCACATCAGGTCAGAGGCACTAAACTTATCTCTGAGGTTAAAAAGAACGCTAACCCTTCTGCCATTACTATAATTGATTGTCCACCTGGCACTGCACACCCAATGGTCAAGGCTGTGGATGGTTCGGATTTCTGTCTGCTGGTGACCGAGCCAACTCTTTTCGGGCTAAACGACCTTAAGTTGAGTGTGGAGACCTTACGGCTACTTGATATTCCGTGTGGGATTGTGGTCAATCGCTCTAATCTGGGTAATATTGAACTCATTGAAGACTACGCCAGAAAAGAAAATATCCCGATTCTGATGAAAATCCCTTACAGTCGTGAGTTTGCTGAGGCGTACTCCAGAGGAACCATTACGCTGGCTCAGGATTCTCAATGGGTTGCTCAAGCTCGGCAAATGCTACAGACCATTACTGAGCTCCGGTCTCATCCTCAACGCACCCAACAGACCCAACAGACTAAACGGACATAACCGAATTAAACCGATTAACCGACATAACCGACAACGGAGAAACCCAATGTATAAACAACTAACCATAATGAGCGGTAAAGGAGGCACAGGCAAGACTACGCTGACTGCTTCTTTTTGTCGTCTCGCTCAGGGCAGAATTGTCATAGTTGATGCCGACGTTGACGCCGCCAATTTACATATTCTCCTTGAGCATAAGATTGAAAAAAGTGAAGAATTTATTGGGGGTGCAATTGCTTATATTGACCCGGAGCAATGTACTGGATGTGGTGAATGTTTTCAGCGTTGTCAGTTTGATGCTATTCGTGCACTGAATGGAAAATATATTGTCTCCGAGCGTGAGTGCGAAGGATGTGGTGTATGTGAGCTCGTTTGCCCGGTGGATGCAGTCACCGTTAAAAAAGAATCTGTTGGTAAACTCTTTCACTCTATCACACCCTATGGCAGGTTTTTTCATGCTCAGCTCTATCCCGGGGGTGAGAGTTCCGGGCAGGTAGTGACATTATTGCGAGAGCGAGCAGAAGACGCTGCGGTAGCAGAACATAAAGAGTTGATTCTCATTGATGGTCCGCCCGGGATTGGCTGTGCAGCGGTGGCATCATTGACAGGAGTAACAAAGGTTCTGGTGGTAGCGGAGCCGACAGTGTCAGGCTGGCATGATATGCTCCGTGCAATCTCTCTGGCTGATTTCTTCAGGGTAGGTATCTGTGTTTGTGTTAATCGGGCGGATATTAATCCTGAGCTGACGAGTCAGATTGAGCAGTTCTGCCGCGAGAACCAATATCAATTTCTCGGTACTATCCCACAAGATGACTCCGTAATAAAAGCACAACTGAAGGCTCAATCAGTCCTTGATGTTTATCCCGACTCCCCAGCATCCCGCGCAATAGAGAATATTTTCAATGCGGTTATCCAAGAGTTGTGATACCATCAGAAGGAAGGGGACTCTGAAGCGGTCTTTGGTTTACTTGCTTTCTGTTAATGCCTTTCCATCTTTTTGATGGTGACCCTCGCCATAAGCAACTCTCTCCACTTTATTCCAATCTATTATCTTTTCGCAAAATGCCCATCCTCTCTTGATACCGCATACCATTGCCAGTAGGATAATCCTTGATGGTTGTGCAACCGAATGTGAGATAAGCGACCCACACGCTAAAACCAATGCGTTCGGTAACATTAGGTTTTGGTTTACTTAATATTTTCTTATGTTAAAACTCAATAAGTTCCTTTTCTATCTGCGGATAAATCTCATCTATCTTTTTTTGAATTGCTATGGTTTTACTCAGCGCTGTAACGATGCGGCAAAAATGCGGGGAATCCTCCAGAGCTCTGCCTTTTCGGTCTCGTAGATATTTCCGTAACACCTGATACCCACCGATGTGATAATTCCAGACCTCCGGCGCAATACCTTCAAAATATTTATCTTTATTGATGTACACACGCTTTTCATCTTCTTTGTAGACAACCTTCTCAATGCGGTCGTTATCGCCTTTGCCACGAAATCTGGCAACTGGACGCTCAAGTGCGGTGCTTTTTAGGAGATGAAGGTTAGCCAGTTCTTTGCCCAGGTTACACAATTTTTTGAAAGTGCGATAACTGGCAGTAAACGGCACACGGGGGAAATCAATCTTTAAAAACTCAGCGTATGTTCGGCGGTAGATATTGCTGTAAAGTATAGCGTAGATATAGTAGAGAATGTCTTCAGGTGATGGTCTCCTGTCAAACGACGTCGCCAATCTTTCAAAAATAATCGGAGCAATATTGGGCTTTCTTCCATAGGTTTCTGCCGGGTCAAAGAGCATCATTATTCCAATACCTGCTGGTCCGGGGTTGGCTTTCTCTTTTGCGGAATAAAGATATAGTGGAAAGTGATAATTCGTCGTTTTTGAAGAGAGGACTCCGTGTTCGGTGATTAATGAGGTAATAAATGCATGACTCCATGGTATAGCCAACTCCTCTCTTTTATGGGTTACAAAACCAAGGTTTTTTCCCTCCAGCATATGACGCATAACTTCAGGACGCATCCGCTCTATCAACGCCTGATGATAGAAAATATATCGTTTATCAAAGGGTCGGTATAATATCTCTTTGATATTTGTATCAAGGTCATCAATCTTGCTTATTTTTTCACGCGCATCTTTAATTTTCCAGTTTGGTTTATCTTTTAAGTTAAAAGCCTGGGCAATAACCTCGTCTGGCAATGAAAGGTTCCTGAACTGGCGGATTCTGTTTTTAATCTCTTCCCGATTAAAGCCAATCACAAACTGGTCTCTGGAGGTCACAATTCCTACACTATTCACCGGAAAGATTTCATTTACTTTTTTCCATCCAAGATATTGTTTAATCTTCTCGGTCTCTCTCTTTACAAAGAAATAGTAGGGGCTTTGTGGTTCAATCCGGGTATAGTTCTTTTTCAGGACTTTATTTTTATCCAGCCAGTTGTACTTTTCTTCCCTTAACCCGAACAGGTCAAGGTGAAAAACTTTTGTTTTTCTGGGTTTTCTATTTCTGATAAACAGAGCAATTGCCACACCCTGGCGAATATCAAACACATTTTCGTCTTTGCCGCCTTCAGGTGTGGTTTCTTTTTTGAGGCTGTTGCCGTGCAGGTCAAGGATGTAAATCTCATCAAAGGTTTTCATCAGACTCTGTCGCATACCGCGAAATGTGGGATTGTCCAGGTAGCTGTGATTGGTAATCATACCCACAATCCCATAACCTGCTCTCTGGATTTTCCACTGAGCAAACCGCAGAAATTTTACATAATCGTCCTGAAGCCATTTAGGATTTTTCTCGCCCAGAGGTTTGCCGTCCACTTTGTAGTAGCTCTGCACCTCTACCCCATCAACATTATCTTTTTTCAACAGCCGTTCTGTCCACTCATTGATATTTGCGGAACTGCCACTGTAAGGCGGGTTGCCGAGAATCACCAGGATTGGCTGTTCTTTTTTCACTTTGCCTGCGAGATGACTTTCCTCGCTTAACGAACTCAAACCCGGAATAGCAATCTGTTCAATCTCCTCCATCTCCAGAGTATTTGTCAGGTAGAGTTTAAAGCGTTCGTCATCAGCCATCCTGTAGCCAAGTTCATCAAAAATAAACCCCATCTTCAAATGCCCGATGGCATAAGGTGCCATCATCAGCTCAAATGCGTAAAAGTTGGCAAGAATATGTTTTTTAATCCAGCGGTGTAGTCCGCCTTCCCCGTATTTTCTCTTGTATTCCTCAGCTGCCAGGCGAATGGCTTCAGCGGGGAATGTCAGGGTACCCCCTGCCGGGTCAAGCAGTTTTACCTTTTCGCTTGCCAGACCGTCAGCCAGCCCAAAATGAGATTTTAAGATAGCGTGAATGGAACGAACTATGTAGCCGACCACAGGTTCCGGGGTGTAATATACGCCACGTCGTTCACGGATTTCCGGGTCGTAGGTCGCCAGAAATGTCTCGTAAAAATGAATGATAGGGTCTCTGCCTTTTCCTGCCTGGTGATATTCGTGGAGTATTTTATTGACGTCGGTAACCTGCAATATTTCAGCGATGTCATCTACAATAATTTGTAACGATTTGGGCGGCTCCTCCAGGGAGATAAAACGGAATACATCGCGCAGGATACCGATGGTATGCGGTATATAATCAAAAGCCACTCTGCGGTTAAACTCGCGCTCTGCTCTGGTTCGGGCAGAAAAAAGACCATAAGTAATGGTTTGAGCGTAAAGGTCAGCGAATTGTTTTTCGGTTAAAGTAGCGAGCAGATATTTTTTAAATGCTTCGTAAAACCCGATGATTTGTTTATATCCTTTGGTGTGGTTTTCTGCGAGTTCAACGGCGATGACTTCATCGCGGAGGAATCGTGTGCGTTTTGCCAGCTCAATTGCCAGTGAACGCGCTGTCTGGACTCTGGGCAGCGAAAAAGAAAAGAATAGAGCAAATAGTTCTTGGAATTTCTCAATGTTTTCTACTGGGGGTGGTTTCTGCAATGTTTTAGCAACCACCGGACGTCCAATCAGGGCTTGAGCGATGCGCTGACCATCTCTGTAAAGCCGAAATTCGTAAAAGTTCGTCAAAATTATATTTGGAAAGGTGGAACGGTAACGCTTTAGTTGTTCTGTCTCTTCAACATAATCAAGATTCGCAACCGAAGGGTCTTTGGCTTCTATATAACCGATAATGTGGCTTTTACCATCCCAGATGCGGAAATCTGGATTACCCGCTTCTGTCTTTTTGGGCAAAATTGTTATATCTATATTTTTTATCTTCTGGCTTTCAGCATACTGTTTAATCAAAACATCAAGGTGCTTATAATAGCTCTCCTCGCGTGCGTCACCACGTTGAGAAGTATTCACAAGATTCCTTAAATATTGTTCCAATATTCTATTCATTGGAGAGGTTCGTTCCCATACTCATCTTGCAAGTATTACTATGCAAAAATCTAATTAATAAATCAAAACTAAAATTTACAAATTCCCGTTGTTAATTTTACATTAGATTTATATTAGAAAAGGATACGTCTCAATACTATTTTGCGATGCTAATGTAGTAGTGGTGATTCAGGGGCTGGAGTGGTAGAGTGTCTTTTGTTTGGTGAAAGTGGATATGAGTATTTCTGCAGATTGTTTTATTGTGTGAGTGGGTGCGGTCAGGGAAAAGCGTACATATCCTTCGCCGAAGTCTCCAAACCCGGCTCCCGGTGAGGCAATAATGCCACATTTATCGAGCAGTTCATTGCAAACATCAAACGAACTCCGAGAGTCTGGATATTTCGCCCAGCAGTAAAAAGTTGCTGAAGCGGAGTTAACGTGCCAGCCGATTTCCTTAAGCGCTGGAAGAAAAATCTCTCTTCGTTCCTTATACGCATTGAGAATTTGAGGATGGAGCAATTCATAACTATCCAGTGCGGTGGCGGCGGCGCTTTGGATTGCGCTGAACAGCCCGGAGTCAATATTTGATTTCAATTTTGCCAGAGCAGATAACACTTCGGGATTTCCCACGATAGCTCCCACGCGCCAGCCTGTCATATTAAACGTTTTGGAGAGTGAATAGAACTCTACTGCGACTTCTTTAGCGCCCTCAATTGCTAAAATACTCATTGGTGGTTCATCTCCACAATAAATATCAGCATATGCGTTATCCTGACAGATGATAAAGTTATACCGTCGTGCGAGTTCGCATACCTCCTGATAGAACGCCTGTGTTGCTATAGCCCCGGTAGGATTGTTTGGATAATTTAGAAAGAGCAATTTTGTTCGCTTAAGTATGGTGTCAGAAAGAGCCTTAAGGTCAGGTAGAAAATCATTTTCTGCGAGAAGCGGTAAAGCAACGACCACCCCACCAGCCAAACAGACAGCTGTGCGGTATACTGGATATGCGGGGTCAGGTACCAGTGCATACTCGCCGGGATTTATTAATGCCAGTGGCAGATGAGCCAGTCCTTCTTTAGTACCGACTACCGCCATAACCTCAGTTTCCGGGTCAAGTTCCACGCCAAAGCGGCGCCGATAAAATCTGGCGGTAGCGGAGCGAAATTCCTCAGACCCCTTACCCTGTGGATAACGATGATGTTCTGGATTATCCACCGCTTCTTTGAGTCGGTTGATAATTATCTGTGGCGTGGGAAGGTCAGGGTCGCCGATGCTCAGGTCAATTATTTTTTTGCCAGCCGACTCAAGAACACGTCGCTTCTCAGCCAGGCTTGTAAATAAATATTCAGGCACGGCTGAGAGTCTATGAGCTATGGCTACTGGTGTCATTTTCACTCTACTCCTGTTTATAGTGGAAATGATTGCGAAATGATTTTTATCCCGGGCTTAAAGGCGTGTGGCTTAAAATCCAAGCACTTTTGCCATATCATAGAGTCCGGGTTTCTGACGATAAATGAACTCCACTGCCTCCAGTGTGCCCTGAGCAAAAGCCTCTCTACTGCTGGAGCGATGGGTAAACTCCAGTCGTTCGCCCGGACCTGCAAACACGACCGTATGTTCACCCACCACATCGCTTATCCGCAGACTATGAATCACGATTTCTCTGCCAGTTCTTCGCTCGGTTCTGGTGCGAGGTTGGTGCCCATATATAATCGGTGCTTTCTCTCCGGTGAGTCGCTCAACTCGTCTGGCGATTATCTCAGCGAGTAATTGTGCAGTGCCACTGGGTGTATCTTTTTTCATCCGATGATGTGTCTCAATTATCTCCACATCATACGTGTCACCCAAAATGCGAGCGACCTGGTCTGCAATCTTGAAGAGAATAGTAACTCCCATACTCATATTAGGTGAGTAGAGTATAGGAATTTTCTTTGCGAGCCGGTGCAGGAGTGTGTGGGCGTCTTTGTCAAGCCCGGTCGTGCCGATGACCACACCCCAGCCCAGTTCAGCCGCTCGCTGACAATGCTCAATAACTGCATTTGTTGAGGAACAAAATTCTATTAAAACAGCCGAGGGAACATTAATCCTGTTAATGTCAAAGTTCAATCGCTCTTTGCAATTCAGATTCGGAAATATCTCTCCCAGTGGTTTGCCGATGAATGGTGAATCAGGTCGTTCCAGTCCACCGACAAGGGTAAATTTATTTTTTGATGATTCGGCGGTCAGGGAGTTCACAATGGTCTTTCCCATCCTTCCCAGGATACCACTGATGATTACCGGGATTGGCTTACTCTGTCGTGCTGTCATAATATTCCTCCATATTTCAGGATACTTTGTATTTTTTTATATAATCTTCATCTCCTGCATAACTTTTGATAAACGTTCTTTATTCTCCTTGCGCATAGGTAATAGAGGCAGGCGAAGTTCCTCCTCAATTTTTCCCATCATTGCGAGTGCAGATTTTATCCCGATTGGGTTTGTCTCGCTGAATAACGCTTCAATTAAGGGAAGGAGAGTATAATGAATCTCCTGTGCAAGGTTCCATTCGCCCTGCCGTGCGGTACTTATAAGGTCAGCACATAGACGTGGAGCTACATTTGCTGTTGCACTGATTGCGCCCTGAGCCCCTATTGAGAGCAGGGGTAGGGTGAGATTATCGTTGCCCGATAAGAGTGTCAAATCAGTTCGGCTAATTACCTGGCTGGCATAGTCCAGACTCCCACTGGCTTCTTTGATGCCGACAATTGCTGGCAACTCGGCTAACCGACAGACTGTATCCACACTGATGTTCACTGCGGTACGACCGGGTATGTTGTAAATAATCTGAGGGATGTCCACCTGTTCTGCGATGTGCCTATAATGTCGGTACAATCCCTCCTGTGTGGGGCGATTATAATACGGCGAGATTAACAGCACAGCATCAGCTCCGGCATCTTTTGCTTTTTGCGTGAGGAAGACAGCCTCCTCTGTTGAATTAGAGCCGGTGCCAGCAATCACAGGCACTCTGCCGTGAACAATCTCTACGGTAAGTTTTACCAGATGAACGTGCTCGTTATGGCTCAATGTTGCTGACTCGCCGGTCGTGCCACAGGGAACTATGCCCTGTACTCCTTCGCTAATCTGCCATTCAATTAACTCCGCGTATGCCTGTTCGTCAATTTTACCGTTTTTGAACGGCGTCACAATTGCCACTATTAGACCTTCAAACATTTTTCTCCTCCTGTGATGAATAAAATACCTTCATTAAGATTAGCCCTTGTGCAGGTGCAGTGGGTACTTCTGGATTTCTTTTGCCACTCAGGAGCATTTCCTCACAGACACGTACTGGCAATTTTCCCCTGCCCACCGCAACCATTAGCCCCACAATTATCCTGACCATATTATGCAAAAATGACCGACACTTGAAATCAATAAGAATGGTGTCTTCATTTCTGCTAATTGATAACTCTTTCATAGTGAGCACAGTTCTCCGCGCAGAACAGAGCTGGCTTCGGAATGCGCGGAAGTCGTGAGTACCTCTGAGCATTTCTGCGATTCGCTCCATTCGCTCAAGATTCAACTGGTAGGGAATATGCCAGTAATATTGACGAAAGAGTGCTATAGGGACTTTGCGATTAATTATCTGGTATCTGTACCAGCGCAGGCGTGCATTGCGTCGTGCATTAAAGCTATCATCAACCTCTTCAATGCTAAGTATGGCTACGTCTTCAGGCAGTAGGCTGTTTGCTCCGTTTAATATATTAGTCAATGGCAATGCAGAGCTGGTTTTGAAATGAGCGACCTGTCCGGTAGCGTGCACGCCAGCGTCAGTTCGTCCAGCACCAGTGAGATTTATTTGCTCCTGCAGGACTCTGCCAAGCGCCTCTTCAAGTACTTGCTGGATGGTCAACGCATTCTTCTGTCGTTGCCACCCGGCGTATCGTGTCCCTTCATATTCCACAACTATTTTAAGCGTGCGCGGATTCATAATTGTATACGCTATATTGTATTCAGAGATTTATAAGCATCTCATTCTGCAGTTTAAGTGTCATAAATTATTGTCGCTGATTCAGGATGTCAATCTTCTTTTTTGTTTTTCTGTATTCTTTCTTAGAGATTGAGATAATAACACATAAATGTTCCAAAGAAGACAAAAAGATTAGGCTATTAATTAACCAGGGAGTCATAGCTATAGTACTCATTTGCCTTGCATCATATCCGAGAATCTCTACATCCTATCAAATAAACAAAATAAGCAGGAGAAATTGCAGGGGAATGAGAAGATTAAAAATTCTTGACGACCTGGAGTCTGAATATCAGAGTTAAATAGAAATCTTCCGCAGTTATATAGACGGCAAGTTATCTCAAGATTTAAACTCGGGGAAGGGGTATGGTAAATGAAATTATTAAAGACACCATTAATATTTGTAGCACTCCTTTTGCTGGTTAGTGTCTTTGCGCAGGTGTTTGGGAAAGAGGTGGTTGTATATACTGCGCTGGACAGGATATATTCAGAACAGGTATTACGAGAGTTTGAAAAGGCAACAGGAATTAACGTAAAGAGTGCGTATGATACTGAAGCGACGAAGACCACAGGACTGGTGATGCGCTTGATAGCCGAGCGGAATAATCCACAAGCCGACGTTTTCTGGACGAATGAAGTTGTGAGCGCAATTGTGCTGAAAAACAAAGACATTCTTGCTCCCTACATTTCGCCCAATGCCAGAGATATTCCCCCTGAGTATAAAGACCCCGAAGGATACTGGACAGGGTTCGGTGCACGTGCACGAATTATCATCTATAATACACGACTGGTAAAATCAGCGAATGCCCCGCAATCAATTTTTGAGCTCACCGAAGCAAAATGGAAAGGACAGGTTGCAGTGGCTAAACCTCTCTTTGGTACCACAGCGAGCCATTTTTCTGCACTTTACTTTTATCTTGGCAGAGAAAAGGCTACCAAATTTTTCAATGCCCTGAAAAAGAATGAAGTAAAAGTTGTGGACGGCAACGCTGTGGTGAAAGATATGGTCGCAATGGGCAAATTAAAACTCGGACTTACGGACACGGATGATGCCCTGATGGCAATCCGACAGGGAAAGCCTGTTCGTATTATCTTCCCTGATAGAGAGGGTATGGGCACGTTCTTTTTACCCAACAGTGTGTCGTTAATCAAGGGGTGTCGACATCCTGTGGAAGGTAAACGACTGATTGATTATCTCCTCTCCCCAGAAGTAGAGCAACAGCTTGTGGAGATGGGCGCAGTTCAATTCCCGCTTCATCCCGGATTAAAGCAGTCCGCTGGACTGCCTCCGCTTCAGGAGATTCGGCAGATGAAGGTATCGTACCAGGATGTGGCGAGCAAAATGGAAGAGGTCGCCCGATACATTCAGAATGAATTCTTGAGATGAAGCAAACTGTATATATCGTGACCATAGGGTTATTTCTTATTATTGCCATAGCACCACTGGTCTATATGTTTGGGGTATCAATCATTGCAGGGGGGAGGGTATCTTTTTCCCTGTACTTCACAGTTCTGAGCGAGGCAAGACAATTGAGGCTGTTAAAAAACAGCCTGCTGATTGGCGGTGGAAGTGCCATTGTGGCTACTATAGTCGGCGTGGGGATGGGCATTATGCTTTACAGGACAGACCTACCTTTACGGCAGGTGTTTACTTTTTTATTCCTTTTACCACTACTTATCCCGCCCTATCTGACAGGGGCAGGCTGGCAAAGCCTTGTCAGTGGCGAGGGATTGGTCGGGAAAGTCGTCTGGAGATTGCTGGCATCCGGAGAAAACACACTCCCTGCTTTTGACATCAGTGGACTCGCTGGCGCAATATTTATTCTCGCAATTTCGTATTTTCCGCTGGTTATGATATTTACGGGTCTTACATTGCGGAACATAGGAGCAGAGATGGAGGAAGCCGGGAGCGTGATGGCATCGCCCGGATATGTCTGGCGACGCATCACGCTGGGGCTCTCAGTGCCGGGTATACTTACGGCTGCACTTCTGGTTTTTATATTTTCAATTGGGGAATACGGTGTACCTTCACTGATGCAGGTTAATGTCTATCCACTGGAGATTTTCTCGCGTCTGAGCGCTTTTTATGACGACCGGGCTGCCACCGCGGATTCATTACCGATTATCATTATCATACTGGGGAGTTTTGTGGTCTGGCGAAGGTATATTGTCCGGCACAATTATACGAGTCTGACGACTCATTCCACGCCCTCAAGACTCATCCGCCTGAGGAGATGGAAGCCTTTATGTATGGTCATTTGTCTACTATTGCTTTTAATATCCGTGTTGTTGCCGCAGGCGGAAATGATAAGGAAGGCAGGGCAAATCTCATCGTTCCAGCGTGCTTTTGATACTGCAAAAGAAGAGATTGCGAACACGCTGATTGTAGGTGTTATTTCAGCTACTGTACTTGTAGTAATGGGGTTCTTCATTGCTTATATCATAGAAAGAAGTAAAGGTAGGGGCGGTAATCTGCTCCTGAATCTTGTGTTGATTCCTCTGGTTATCCCGGCTTCTGTGCTGAGTATCGGGTTGATAAAAGTATGGAACCATCCGGGTGCGTGGAACTATGTATACTCCACAGTGGCAATTGTAGTAGTGGCGCTCATAGCCCGATATGTCGCCGTAAGTGTGGTGGGGCTTGGTATATATGTTCGGCAGATAGATAAGGGACTGGAGGAGAGTGCGCAGCTGAGTGGTTCTAGCTGGCTGAGGACGTTGAGAAAGATAACCATCCCTCTAATGAGACCCGGGATTGTAGCGGTATGGCTTGTTTGTTTCATACTTAGCCTCAGGGAACTTGAGACAGCGGTACTCCTCTGTCCACCTGGTGGTGCTACCCTCAGCGTGCGGATATTTTCGCTTTTGCATTATGGATTTAATGAGCTGGTCGCGGCACTCTGTGTTATGTTATCGGGCTTTATTCTGGTGATGGCATTAATATTCTGGCTCTCCGGAAGGAGACTGCTTAGGTTTAGCTGAGAATGGCACACATAGAAATAGAGCAGGTAAGTAAACGTTATGGCAAGGTAGTCGGTGTGGAGGATGTATCTCTTCAGGTGGAACACGGGGAGCTGCTTGGACTAACAGGTGCGTCCGGGAGCGGGAAGACCACTCTGCTGAGATTGATTGCTGGACTCGAAATGCCCGACACCGGCAGGATAACCATAAATGGCACTCTGATGAGCAGACCGGGATGGTTATATCCACCCTGGCGTCGTGGTGTGGGGATGGTCTTTCAGGGACTGGCATTGTGGCCTCATCTAACGGTGTTCCAGAACATTGAGTTTGGGCTTTCAGCAAGGAAGATTAAGAAGAAAGAACGCACTCAGAGAGTAGAAAGAATCCTCTGGCAAATGAGAATAGAACGATACGCTCGTAGGTTTCCGCATCAGCTCTCAGGCGGGGAATGTCAGCGAGTAGCGCTGGCAAGGGCGCTGGTGCTTGAACCAGAGGTCCTGCGTCTGGATGAGCCATTGACATTTCTTGACAGGGAACTTAAAGAACAATTGCGCCAGGAAATTCATTTACTCGTTTTGGAAAGAGGGATTACCACACTGTTTGTCAGCCACGATGAAGATGACCTCGTGGGGATTGTCGACCGAATCGTATACCTCCGAGCCGGAAAAATTGAAAAGACCAGGGTGATGCAAAGAAAGAGTCTACGCCCTGAGTAAAGACACAAAAATGTATTGTTCATAATATCCTGGGTGCAATAAGATATATCTAAATTTAATAGGGAAGGGAGAACAAAAATGAGCAAGCCGTTTCTGAAAATTGCTGAAATCCAGCAACCTAAAAAGGATTTCCCTACAACAATAGAGTTCTTGAAAACCACCATAAACTCGCTTGAAGGATACGCTCTGGGTGGTGTACATCGGTGGTCGCCTCAAGCCTTCACATTTGAGTTCCATAACGATGAGGTCTCAAGTCTCCTGCTGGAGAAGAGATGGGAAAATGTCTATGCGCTTCCTATATTGAAAGTAGGGGTATATGAAGAAGGAGACACCTATCACATAAATACACGCTATCCTGCTTATTTTCTGGAGACTATCTGCGAGGAAGTTAGCGGTAAACAGTACTATGAAACAGAGAAGATATTTTCGGACTTTAAGGATAAGGCGATAAGGTTCTTTGATTCAGTTTCAGGCGACATCGGAGAGATTACCTTTGTTCACACTCTGGATGGCTACGACCTCGGCGAAGTTGAGATGGTAGCTCTAAAGCAGATGGAAAAAAGGCGTGACATTTATAAAGAAGCCATCACAGGAAATGCAAAAGAGAAGGTCAAAGAACTAACTCAAAAGATAACGAGCAGTTTTGACGAACTTGAGGGATGGAAAATCATAGACGTGCGAGACTACAGTTTCGCTACCGGGGTAGAGAACTTGATTTTCATTGAATTTTGCACACCTCATTATGCAGGGATTGCAATGAAGATGAATAAAAAGTACAATTTGATTCTTCCCTGTCTTGGCTCAGTTCGTTCAGAAAATGGATATGCGTTCATCAATATGTTTCTGCCGGAGTTTATGTTCAGACCGCTTTTTTATAGTGTTCCCGGAGAGGTTGCAGAGGAGTATGCAGATTTCCCTGTCACAGTTACAAACATCATCAGAGAGACCTGTTTGAAAAAGGTGAAATAGGGCGTTACAAGCTTTTATGGTTTTACATAGCGGTATTATTTTGAGAATTACCACTCGCAATGGTGTTAAAAAAGATTTAAGCCTGAGTGAGCTATTCAGGGCAGGCATTCCACGACAATCTGGTCGTTGGTGTACACGCAGATAGATGCGGCAAGTCGGATAGACTCCTCAACAATTTCTTTTGCGGACAGGTCGGTATATTTGTAGAGAGCTTTAGCGGCGGCAAGGGCGTATGCACCACCACTCCCAATAGCAATAATGTTCTCATCAGGTTGAATGACGTCGCCATTGCCTGAAATGAGTAGAATGTGTTCTTTGTCAGCTGCGATGAGCAGGGCTTCAAGCCGTCTGAGATACTTGTCAGTCCGCCAGCTCTTTGCCAGCTCAATAGCAGCACGCTGAAGATTACCGTTATATTCGTTAAGTTTGGCTTCAAGTTTTTCAAACAGAGTCAGTGCATCAGCGGTCGCCCCGGCAAATCCAGCGATAATTTTGTCCTCAAAAAGCCGACGTACTTTACGAGCCTTTGCTTTTATTACGGTCTGATTGATAGAGACCTGCCCATCGCCCCCGACCGCAATCTCGCCATCTCGCTTGACCGCCACTATCGTGGTACTGCGTATCGCAACAGGAGGCATTTTCTTTGTGAGCTTATGTTTAAAACCTGCTGACATAGTGGTCTAAACCAGATAAATGAAAATATCAAAATTCAAATTGCAAAATTATTTTGCCCTCTCTTTCCTTTTTCATTTTGCACCGAGCATTGAGGGGAACAGGCAACCACTAAGCTATAGGCTTCTGTGATAAAGAGTGGTTTAGCTAATCTTCTCTTCATAGTCACAATCTTTATTTGGGCAACGCAAGAACCTATCCTCGCCTTCACGTGAGAGTAGCACGAATTGACAGCCGCATTTAGGGCAGGCTTTTTTTACAGGAAAATCCCATACCAAAAAGTCGCAGTCAGGGTATCGCGTACATACGTAATAGGGGTTACCGCTTCTGCGAGAACGACGCTCAACGACCTTTCCATCACATCCGGGACGCGGACATTTCAGACCGAATGACAGGGGTTTAGAGTTTCTACACTCTGGATACCCGGGACACGCAAGAAATCTCCCGCGTTTACTCACTCTCACGACCATACGACGACCGCATTTTTCGCAGATTTCATCTGTCTCCACTTCTTCGACTACTTTTATACTTCCAGTGGAGGAGGCAATGTATTCTTTGGTGTTGCGACATCTGGGGTAATTAGGGCAGGCGAGGAATTTGCCCTTTTTTCCCCAGCGGATGACCATATTAGCGCCACATTTTTCACATTTAATAGTAGTAGATGTCTGCTCCTCACGGACATTCCGCATACGTTCTTTAGCGTGTTTGACACGTCTTTCAAACAAAGTATAGAAATTTTTCAGCAGTTCAGTCCAGTCGACCTTGCCTTCTTCGACCTTATCAAGTTCGCTCTCCATAATTGCAGTGAATTTGACATCCATAACTTCAGGGAAATGCTCGGTCAACAGACGATTGACCATCTCTCCCAGCTCAGTTGGTTTAAAACTCCTTTTATCTTTAACTACATAGTGTTTCTCCTTGATAGTATTAACAATTGAGGCATAAGTGGATGGTCGCCCTATACCTTTGCTCTCAAGGGTTTTTATTAGAGTGCTCTCGGTATATCGTGGAGGTGGCTCAGTAAATTTTTGCTGTGTCTTGATGTCTGAAATCTTCAGGTATTCGCCTTCTTTTACCTCTGGAAATGCTGAAGGTAATTTCTTCTGTTTCTCCTCTTCGTCGCTACGCTCTTCATAGACTTTCTGGAAACCAGGAAATACTAACTCCTCGAACTCCGCAACAAAAAGATAGGTCTTGTCCACAGTTCCTTTAATAGTCAGATGATTATATTTTGCATCTGCCATTTGAGATGCAACAAATCTGTCCCAGATAAGCTGATACAATAACTGCTGGTCACGTTCCAATGAGTCATAGACCTTTTCTGGAGTGAGCTCAAGGAGTGTGGGGCGAATGGCTTCGTGTGCGTCCTGAGCCAATCGTTTGTTTTTATAGATAATTGGCTTTGCGGGGAGGTACTCCTCACCATACTCCTCCTGGATAAATTTCCGTACTGCGGTGATGGAGTCTTTGTTCACACGCACCGAGTCGGTTCGCATATAAGTAATCAGTCCAACCGCACCGAGGTCTTTGATTTCTACGCCTTCATAGAGTTGTTGTGCAATTACCATTGTCTTGACAGCAGAGAACCGAAACCGCCGGGCAGCCTCCTGTTGCAACGTAGCGGTAATAAACGGGGGAGCGGGTTTACGGCTGATTACCTTCTTATCCACCTGTGTGATAAGAATCTTTTTCCCTTTCAGGGCTTTGCTTATTTTTTCTGCTTCATCACGGGAGCGAATCTTTGCTTTTTTGCCATCCAATTCCTTTAAACGGAGAGTCAGCTGAGTGCCATCCTCAAGTAACGCTACAACGTCAATAAGCCAGTATTCTTCAGGGGTAAACGAGCGGATTTGTTCTTCACGTTCGCATATTAAGCGAAGTGCAATTGACTGAACGCGTCCAGCACTCAGTCCACGTTTAACTTTTTTCCATAAAATAGGCGATATTTGATACCCGACAAGTCGGTCGAGGACACGGCGAGCCTTCTGAGCCTCATAAAGAGCCTGGTTCAGTTTGCCAGGATGTTTAATCCCCTCCTCTACTCCTTTTTTTGTGATTTCGTGAAACAGCACACGGTAGACACTGCTTCCCTTGTTTCCCAGCAGTTCAGCAATATGCCAGGCAATAGCTTCACCTTCACGGTCAGGGTCAGAAGCAAGATAGATAGAGCTCGCACTTTTTGCCAGACGTTTTATCTCTTCAACAATCTTTTCTTTTCCCTTGATAATTTCGTACTGTGGTTTGAAGTTGTTCTGAATATCCACACCGAGTTTATTGACAGGTAGGTCTTTTATATGTCCAGAGGAGGCAGCAACCAAAAATTTATCGCCCACGTATTTCTGAATGGTCCTTGCCTTTGTCGGTGATTCAACAAGGATTAATGATTTTTTCTCTCCCATTTTCCCTTTCATTTTGTTGTTGTATAAATCTTCCCCGGCAGCTGTTTCACAAACCCTTTCATCTCCAGGTTCAATAGAGAGCTGGATAGTTCGCCAATTTTTTCAGTTCCAAACATCAAAATTAATTCTTCAAAAGAAATCGGTGAATGTAAAATTACATCATACAGGCGACGCTCTACCTCAGTCAAGCCATTCAGAGCAGAGGACGAAAAATTATCAGTCTTGGCAGCTGAAGCAGATGTAGGTCGAAGAGAGCGCCCAATAATATGTTGAAGCTCCTCTATTATATCGTCGGCACTCTCCACAAGTTTAGCACCCTGTTTAATAAGAAGATGGCATCCTTTGCTTGTTCGCTTTGTCACGTCTCCCGGGACTGCATAAACGCAACGATTCTCATCAATAGCAAAAAAAGCTGTCATTAATGAACCGCTCTGCGGAGCTGCTTCAATAACTACCGTGGCGATACTCAACCCGGCAAGGATGGAATTCCTGAGTGCGTAGTTGCCACGTTCTTCGTGGCGTGTCATCGGGAACTCTGAGAGGACTGCACCTTGTGAGAGAATTTCTTCAATCAGGCGTCGTGTCCGTGATGAATATGGTGCTGCCAGACCACCCGCCAGAACAGCAATTGAACGACCTTTTCGTTTTATGGCGGTTTTATGAGCATAGGTATCAATCCCCTGTGCAGCGCCACTAACAATAGGAATTCCATAATCCACAAGTCCACTAACTATTCGCTCGCACATCAGCCTCCCATAGGGTGTACAGGCTCGTGACCCAACTACAGTGACCGAAAAGCGGTCTTCAGGAGTTAATGAACCTCGCTTATAAAGAAGCGGGGGTGGTTGAGACATCTGGTACAGGTTCTCAGGATAAGTATCCTGGTCTGAGAAGATAAGCACGTCAACGTTATGACGTGCAATCGCCCGGAGTTCTGCATTTATGTTAATGGAGGAGCGCGCAGTAGATATAGCCTCTGCAAGCTCTTTGTTCACTCCTTTAACTTTCATCAATTCAGATGGCGTGGCATCAAGAGCCCGGGATGGTGAACCGAAGTGTTCCAGCAATCTATGATAAGTCGAGCGCCCCACTCCACCTACAAGATGTAACAGCAACCAATCTTTTATATTATAGCGGTTGACTGAAGACATTTTTAAGACCAATGGGAGTTTTTAAATAAAGTTATTCGGCGTTCAGTCAAGAACACCGAACTCTTCTTCTTTGAAATACCGGCGAGCCTGTTCGTTCTGTGAAAGGACAAAAATAACTATATTAAGCTTATTGAAAGCGGTAGTCAGTGCCGGCACCATAAACGGCATCATTCTCATTTGTTCCTGGTTGTTTTGTTTCCAATCCTTGAGTCGCTTGACTATATTATCTGCCTCTGAGATGGT
>JAGHBZ010000326.1 GCA_021160705.1 Candidatus Sumerlaeota bacterium | reverse complement strand
CTGTGTACTCTGTGGCTAAAAGAAAGAATAAGCCACTGAGGGCACGGAGGTCACAGAGGTCATAATACAAATTCTTTTAACGCCATAAAAAGCGTTTCCGTTCTGCTTAGAATATTGCTTATTTCTTCTGACTCTGCTTAATTTCCATACCTCTCAGTGTGCTCTGTGTACTCTGTGGCTAAAAGAAAGAATAAGCCACCGAGGGCACAGAGGTCACAGAGATTACAATATAAATCTTTTAACGCTATTAAAAAGCGTTTCTGTTCTGCTTAGAACATCCCTCGTTTTAAATTTTTCTCTCAGTGCTCTCTGTGTACTCTGTGGCTAAGAAACTAAAGCAGCGTGGAAGGGAGGGGGGTATCATTTTGGGGAGAGGCGTGGGTCATCGTCGTAGTTCACCAGTGAGAAAAAGGTCTGTGGTAGGAGGTTAACCACATCTTCAGGAGTCATTGCGCGTTCAGTAAGTCTTTTAGCGGCGACTTCAGCGGAAAATCCATGAATGTACACGCCGATAAGGGCTGCCTTGATAGGCTCAATCTTCTGAGCAAGAAATCCGACAATAAGCCCGGTAAGAATATCGCCACTTCCGCCTTTTGCGAGCCCGGTATTACCAGTTGGGTTAATCCAGATTTCGCCATCCGGTGCAGCCACAACGGTACGATAGCCTTTAAGCACCAGAACGACGTTATGCTCGGTCGCAAACTGACGTGCGATTTTAATGCGGTTACGTTGCACGTACTCAGGTGTAGCGTCGCCACCGAGCAGACGTGCCATTTGCCCTGGATGCGGCGTCAGAATCAGCGGGCTTTTGTGCTTCTTGATACGCTCGGTCTCTCCTGCAAGTGCATTCAACCCGTCGGCATCTATCACAATAGGTTTATCAGTGATTTTCTCCAGCAACAGGTGGACAAATTTTTTGGTCTCGGGGTGCTGGCTAATACCCGGTCCAATGGCAACTGCATCAATGCGTGGGAGCAACTCTTTCAGCGCGTCAAAAGATGCAGGTGTGAAATATCCCGCGTCAACATCAGGCACAGGTATCTTGACAGGGTCAATGAGTTGTGCTTCAATCGGGTGCAGGCAATTCTGAGGTACGGCAACATAAATGAGCCCGGCGCCGGAGCGAGTAGCAGATTTAGCAGATAAGATAGCTGCACCTGTCATCCCGGGTGAGCCAGCACATATCAGTACGTATCCAAATGTCTTCTTATTACTATTCGCTGGTCGCTCAGGAAAGAACGAGCGAACTTCTTTTGCGAGCAGTAGGTTATGTTTCCACTGGTGGCTATTCAGGAGTTCGTCAGGGAAATCCAGCGGAGCAACGCGCATCCTGCCACAATACGCTACCCCGGGATGGATGACCATTCCTAATTTAGGCAGACCCATCGTGATGGTAAGGTGAGCATCCACACACTTGCCCTCAAAATAGGTATCGTCTGCATAAAGACCCGAAGGAATATCTACGGCAACCACTGGACGCTTAGAGTTATTAATTGCTTCAATAACACGGGCAAAAAGACCGGTAACCTCTCCTTTAATGCCAGTGCCAAGAAGTGCATCAATGATACAATCATCGTTTTTGAGTTCTTCAGCAAGTCTGGAGACGTTGCTTTCATCAATGCGAATCTGGTTAATATCTTCGGGTAGCCTCTCATAGTTAGTAAGTGCATCGCCTTTGAGTTCGTCCCTGCCAGCGAGCATATATAAAAATACGGTAACGTCGCGTTCCCAGAGGTAACGAGCAGCCACGAACCCATCCCCGGCATTATTGCCTTTGCCTGTAATAATGGCAACATTCCAGGGAGAAAATTCCTTAATCGTGAGCTCAGCCACAGCCCTGCCGGCTTTCTCCATCAATTGAAGCGACGGAACTCCCCGTTCCTCAATGGTAATGCGGTCTATCCGACGCATCTCCTCTGCGGTAACTACTTTCATTGCTATTTCCTTTCTGTCTGAGCTGATTTAGAAGATATAAGTTGTTGAAGTTCTTTAACAAAAGTCGGAATAAGCTCCTCCTCAGGCACAGTGGCAACGACCTTGCCGTGCCGAAAAATCACGGCTTTGCCAGCGCTACCAGTTATGCCGATGTCAGCATCACGTGCCTCCCCGGGTCCATTCACCACACACCCCATAACTGCCACAGTGATGTTTTTCACATTGTGCTCTTGTAAGACCTTTTCAACTTTGTATACCCATTGCACAACATCAATTTCACGGCGCGCACAGGTGGGACAGGAGATTATATTACGCGCCTGAACCCGAAGACCCATAGACTCAAGCACACTCAACGCCAGCCGAACCTCCTCTACCGGCTCAGCGGTGAGCGATACCCTGACAGTATCTGCAAGCCCCTCGCTAATCAGCAATGCCAGCCCAACAGCAGATTTAATGCTCCCATACTCAGGGGGACCGGATTCTGTAATGCCACAATGAAAAGGATAAGAACATCGTTCTGCCATCAGACGATGAGCCTGAAGCGTAGTAAGCACGTCGTGAGCCTTTAGAGATACTTTTATTAAGTCAAATCCGTTATCTTCAAGGATATGAATTTGTTCCTCAGCACTCAAGACCATTGCTTCTGGAAGCGATAGACGACCCTCCTCAATCTCCCGCATTAGATGACGGCGAAGAGAGCCTGAATTGACACCTACACGAATAGGAATTCGCCGTTCGCCAGCAGCGGCGGCAATCTCGGCAATTTTTTGTCTGTTACCAATCGTGCCCGGATTAAGTCGTAACCCCTGTACCCCGGCATCAATGGACATCAACGCCAGTTGCGGGTCAAAATGAATATCCGCAACCACTGGCAATGGAGATTCTCGGAGGATTTGCTTTAGAGCAATGACTGATTCTCTGTCAGGAACCGCAACCCTGACAATATCGCAACCTGCCTGAGCAAGCAAGCGTATCTGGTTTAAGGTACCTGCAACATCGTGCGTAAATGTCTTGGTCATTGATTGAACGCTAATCGGTGCTCCATCGCCAATCTTCACTCTGCCAACATAAACTGGCTTTGTCTTTCTTCTGGGAAAATGGCACACTATTTCAGAATCGGGAGTCATAAGTATTTTTTGATAATTTCAATGGTCTTATGAGTACTGCCACGATTTCGGATAGCCACCTGATATGCGGCTTCTGCAGCGCGACGACACCGCTCCTCATCTTTCAGCAATCCCAGCAGTGTTTCGGCTAAATTATGTACACCTACCTGAAATCCGCCATCTGACTCATTCATAAGTTTTGTCATCTCCTTCTGGTGATACATATAGGGTCCATAAATCACCGGGATTTTGTGAGTTGCAGGTTCAAGGATATTATGTCCACCGATTTTAACGAAACT